>NZ_OAOP01000001.1:600000-751037 GCF_900207585.1 Bacillus oleivorans
CTTCTAACCAAGCGAAAAATCTTGAGGACCTAAAAAATTCTAGCGGAATCAAATGGACCTTCATTAGTCCTGCTGCCTTTTTCGATCCGGCTGGAAAAAGAACAGGTACATACCAAAAAGGCGGAGAATCCTTTATGGTTAACCAGCAAGGCGAAAGCTATCTCAGCTACGCAGATTTCGCCGTTGCCGTCCTAGACGAAATCGAAAACCCGCAGCACATCAACCAACGCTTCACCCTTGTCTCAGAAAAAGCATAAAAACTCAAAGGTGTGTACCTATTCCATCGGTGCATGCCTGTCATGCCCCGATTATTTGATTTATAGAGGTTGACTTTCTGTGCCCTAGCGGCTGCGGGGCATAGGTTTGACACTTGTATAGAGAGAACTGCTTGATATTTAGCAGGTTCTCTTTTTTTTTTGTACTATTGATAAAATAATTGAGTTAGGATCCGCCGATAATCTTCCACTATATAACACAAAATCCCGCTTATTAACATATCAGGCAATTTTCCATAATATATTATATAAAAGTAGTAAATATCGTTGCATTTATCTTAAAACGACAACCCTCAACCAGAAAATGGACAAACTGTTGGTAAGGACAAATGTTGAAGTTAAGACAATCGTTTACTGTTGCAAAACTGGGTACAAAAACCCTAATTCATATTATTTTCATTTTAAAATTATTGTATGATAAAAATAGATAAAGAGCAGGGAGTGATAGGATGTCTTGGGAAAAAGAGTATGAAAAATGGGAGCAATTTAAAGGCTTAGAAGTGAATCTGAAAACAGTCTTAACTTCAATGACAGACAAAGAAAAAGAAGACAGCTTCTATAAACATCTAGAGTTTGGGACAGGCGGTATGCGCGGTGAACTTGGGCCTGGTACAAATCGGATGAACATATATACGGTGCGGCGCGCTGCGGAAGGGTTGGCAAAATATATTGTTGAACAGGGAGAAGAAGCGAAGCAGCGCGGTGTCGCTGTAGCCTATGATTCCCGCCATCAGTCCCCTGAGTTTGCCGTAGAGGTAGCAAAAACGATCGGTAAATATGGAATTAAATCTTATGTATTTAATAACTTGAGACCAACTCCTGAGCTTTCATTTGCTGTTCGCTATTACGGGGCCTATGCCGGCGTTGTCATTACCGCAAGCCATAACCCACCAGAATACAACGGATTTAAGGTATATGGAGAGGATGGCGGTCAGCTTCCTCCTGAGGCAGCAGATATCATTATTCGCTACATGAACCAGGTTACAAATGAGCTAACGGTTGAAGTAGCGGAAGAAAAAGTACTGCTAGAACAAGGAATTCTTCACTATATTGGTGCCGAAGTGGACCAAGCCTATATAGAAAAATTGAAAACGATTCAATTAAATCGGGAACTGGTCAGCCGCGTTAGTAAAGACCTGAAAATTGTCTTCACACCGCTTCACGGCACTGCCAATCAACCAGTCCGTGATGGATTGACGGCTTTTGGTTTTGAAAATGTAACAGTTGTGAAAGAACAAGAAGAACCAGACCCTAACTTTTCTACTGTCCAATCACCAAACCCTGAGGAGCATGCTGCATTTGAGATTGCAATTCGTTACGGAAAAGCAGCAGATGCCGATCTCCTGTTAGGAACTGATCCTGATGCGGACCGCCTAGGGGTTGCAGTGAAAAACGAAGATGGCGAATATGTTGTTTTAACTGGGAACCAAACCGGTGCCTTAATGCTCTATTATCTTTTATCACAAAAGCAAGAAAAAGGAATCCTCCCTGCAAACGGAGTGGTGTTAAAAACGATTGTTACCTCGGAAATTGGGCGTGCGATTGCCGAAAGCTTTGGGCTCACAACGATTGATGTGTTAACCGGATTTAAATTCATCGGCGAAAAAATTAAAGAGTACCAAACAACTGGTGAATACAGCTTCCAATTTGGTTATGAGGAAAGCTATGGGTATTTAATTGGCGATTTTGTCCGTGACAAAGATGCGGTCCAATCTGCTTTATTTGTAGCTGAAGTGGCGGCTTATTATAAAGCGCAGGGAAAAACCCTGTATGACGGGCTATTAGACATCTATCAAAAATATGGCTTTTACCGCGAAGGCTTAAAATCTTTAACTTTAAAAGGTAAAGATGGGGCCGAACAGATCCAGGGTATTCTCGAAAGCTTCCGCCAAGCTCCGCCGACTTCTATTAACGGAGTATCAATTGTAACAATCGAGGACTATCATTCTAGTGAGCGGGTTCATCCGCAAACAGGAGAAAATGAAAAAATCTATCTTCCAAGCTCAAACGTATTGAAATATTACTTAGAAGATGGCTCATGGTTCTGTGTTCGTCCATCTGGAACCGAGCCAAAGTGTAAGTTTTATTTTGCGGTTAAAGGAACGTCCCTCAAGAATAGTGAAGAGAGATTGAACCAGCTCCAAGCCGCCGTTATGGAGAAGGTGCAGGAATTAGTAAAAGCATAATTCGATGCGGGGCACAATTGGTGCTCCGCTCTTTACTGTTTTACCGAAATTCATGAAATTGTGGAACTTTAGGACAAGCCCGAGTATAATTTTACATGGAAATAGGTTATGACATAATGGTAGATAGAAAGGAGTCGATTTAACGATGAGTAAAGTATTAGTTTTTGGACATAAAAACCCTGATACAGATACAATCTGCTCTGCCATTGCATATGCAGAATTAAAAAATAAACTAGGGGTAGAGGCGGAACCAGTTCGGCTTGGAGCAATTAGTGGTGAAACACAATATGCCCTAGATACTTTTGGTGTAGCGGTACCTCGTTTAGTAGAAACGGTTGCAAACGAAGTAAGTGAGGTTATTTTAGTTGACCACAATGAGCGTCAGCAAAGCGCAAGCGACATTGACCAAGTCCGAGTGCTTGAAGTGATTGACCACCACAGAATCGCAAACTTTGAAACCAGTGATCCATTGTACTACCGCGCTGAACCAGTCGGATGTACAGCAACCATTTTATTAAAATTGTACAAGGAAAAAGGAGTAGAAATCCGCAAAGAAATCGCCGGATTAATGATATCTGCGATTATCTCCGACTCCTTATTGTTCAAGTCTCCAACCTGTACAGATGAAGATGTCGCAGCAGCCAAAGAATTAGCAGCGATTGCCGGAGTTGACGCAGAAAGCTATGGCCTAAACATGCTTAAAGCAGGAGCAGACTTAAGTGATAAAACCATCAAGGAACTTATTTCACTCGATGCAAAAGAGTTCCAAATGGGCAATGCGAAAGTCGAAATTGCGCAAGTGAACGCAGTTGACGTCAATGATGTTCTCTCTCGCCAAGCTGAAGTCGAAAGTGAACTCAGGCAGGTCATTGCTGAGAAAAACTTAGATCTATTCTTCTTCGTCGTTACCGATATTTTAAACAATGATTCTGTAGGTATCGCTTTAGGAGATAAAGCAAGTGCTGTTGAAGAAGCATTTGGTGTCAACCTTGAAAACAACAAATCCGTACTTAAAGGTGTCGTTTCCCGTAAAAAACAAATCGTCCCAGTCCTAACAGACGCCTTGTCAAAATAATCATATAAACAACAAAACAACTTTCCGTATCGGGCGGAAGGTTGTTTTTTTTGCAACAAGGGGACGGTTCTCGTGTTTCACTCCGAGGAAACAAGGGGACGGTTCTCGTGTTTCACTCCGAGTATCATTGAGGAGGTTCATTTAGCACAAATCCGAAACAGAAGAACCGTCCCTCTGTTTCACTCATGTTCACAATCCGGAACAGAAGAACCGTCCCTCTGTTTCAAAAAGCAACCGCCTAAGTCCAATGAGGGGAGGCGGTTGCTGTTTTGAAAACTGTTTATGGCTGCTGGATGAGATCAGGTGTTGCCGGCACCTGAATACCAGCGTGACCTAAGTTTCCAAAGAATCAAGTGTTACCAGCACCTGATCGTTTGTAGGTTTTACCGAAACAGCGTTCTTCATACACCATTATTTTGGAATGACAAGGTATTCCTGATCAGCAAATGATTGACCGGCCTGAACGCCAAGCTCGAAGGCGGTGTGCCCGGCAATTGTAAAGCACTCAGCTTCTATTTGTGTGAAGGAAGATTGTCGTGCTTCTGCTACCATTCTCTTATTTATTTGATCTAGCAGGAGCCCAATTTCTTCCTGGAATTTTGAGTCGGCTGTTCCGCTTGCTGCTTGATGACCAAGGGATACGCCTTTTGTGAATATTTCTAATGCATAGTGTTCAGTGAATCGTTCTAAAAATGGACTCGTTTTGAAATTATTCGCAGAAATAAGACCGGCATGGTGACGTGCTGCATTTCCTAATCGGCAAATAATTTTTCCAACGGCCTCTTCATAACTTTTTAAAACCATTTGTTCGACAGCTTCTGCCTCTTTTTTATAGATTGCTTTATCAGCTTTGTACTGAATCTCCCTTTTGGCATTAACCAGGTCGGCTTCAGATGAACCTGAAAGCACGGAAGCAATCTTTCGAAATAAACCCATTTGTTTCCTCCAATATTGGTAAATTTCCCCTTATTGATTCAGTAATCGAAATAATAGGAGTCCCTTTATTTTTCGGGTCCTTTTGAAAAATATTAATCCCCTTGAGAGATAAATTTCTCGAAGTGCTTCAATTTAGTAATTAAATCTCTAATAAATTTGACGATAAATAAAATATTCTTTGAATTTGCTTCATGTTTCCGTACTTTTACCGATAATTTAAGGAAGAATGTTCACATAAAGTAAAAATTTATGTAAAATAAAGAGGACTTATTACCTAGTACTATATTCCTTGTTCATTCGATAAAAGAGATCAAAACCAGATAAGCAGCGAAGCGGCCAAACCAACGAGGAGGTACATACATTATGGAGAAACAGAAGCTTCCACCACATACCATTACCCTGAAAAAAAGAGATATATTGGAGCGCAGAAACCATCTTAAGGATGATTTTTATCATGCGTTAACTGTATTGGGGTCTGAAAAAAGGTTTGGT
Source organism: Bacillus oleivorans (assembly GCF_900207585.1). Taxonomy (GTDB): domain Bacteria; phylum Bacillota; class Bacilli; order Bacillales; family JC228; genus Bacillus_BF; species Bacillus_BF oleivorans. Next base: position 604,965 of record NZ_OAOP01000001.1, read on the forward strand.
CAATTATTAATGAATCCTAACGATTTCTCATTTGTTGAGGATTTATTTATCGAAATTGTATTAAATGAGAAAGTGTATGCCCTTTTACAAACACTAAAAAGCTGGGAGAAGTATTCCTATTTTCATTCGATAGATGTTTTTATCTCAGGTATTTTAGTTTTGAAGGAATTTCAGGCTGCTAACCTTGAAACCCTGGGAGCAGGGCTTTTACTTCATGATATCGGGAAAATTGAAATCCCAAAGGAGATTTTGGCAAAACCTGAATCACTTTCAGACGACGAATTTGTGAAAGTTATGGAGCATCCCTTAAAAGGGTACGAGATTTTGAAGAAATATTCATTTTCAGATCAAATTTGCAACATGGCCAGAGATCATCATGAACGCTTAGATGGAACAGGGTATCCATATCAGATCACCGAAAAAGATATACCAATCGAAACGAAAATTTTAATGATTGTCGATGTATATTCAGCTCTTACACTGGAAAGACCGTATCGGCCACCGATGTCTGCTCCTGATGCTATGCAGGTATTACTAAATGATTCCTGCCAGTTTGATACCCAATGCTTAGACAAGTTTATGAATATGGTTGATATTTTTCCGGAAAAAACAGCTGTACCAAGTTTCTCGTAAAACAAAAACCTGTAGCTGAAGTTGTTTTTCTGCTTCAGGTTTTTTTGCAGGTAAAAAAATTGGAACAAATTGTAGCCTTCACTCATCCCTCATCCTTATAAAATCCTCTTTCATTCGGTCCATTAGGGCTGCCATTTGTGCTCTGTTTGAATAAGCCTCTGGTTTAAAGGTTCCGTTATTAAAGCCGGTAATATGCCCTTGCTGATAAATTGCAATAATCGGTTTATACGACCAGCGATTCTCCTTGACATCAGAAAACGGGCTATCAGCCATAGGTTCGAGCGAATAGTTAAAAATATTATTTATAATTTGCGCCAGCTGTTCACGGGTAAGCGGGTCATTAGGACCGAAGACAGTGGGCTTTTTCCCATGCAAATACCCTAATTCTCTTGCAGTCTCTATTTCGTTTCTGGCCCAGTGACCCTTTAAATCGGTAAATTTATATTCTTTAGGTTTTATTTCATCTTTTCCGAGGGCACGGACTAAAATAGCAGCCCCTTGTGCACGGGTAAGAGTAGAGTTGGGTGCAAAGGTTGTACTCGTTGTTCCGAGCATCCAGCCTTCTTGCGAGACAAAATGTATATTTTTTTCGGCCCAAAAACCAACAGGGACATCATTAAAATAACGGCCATTTAACCAGAGCATGTAGTAATCCCACGTAGCTTTAGTCTCCTGAGATAAAGACCACGATCCCGTTCCGTAAATTCCGTATTTCATCGGAAGCCGAAGCTTCGATTTTATCGATCTTTCATTTTCATACCAAACAACATATTTTCCTTCTGTTAATTTGGTACTTCCCAAAAAAGTAGATTTTTCTCTTGGAATTGTAAATTCCGCGAATGGGGTCTGGCTCTTTTCGTCAAACTGGTAAGCTCCATTAAACTGATTGACGAGAGGCTCGACTTTGTTGATTGATATCCCTTTGCCCGTAATTACTTGATTTTCTAAGGTTGGACCGTCTAGCTTCCATAAACGGCCATAAAAGGGGAGGCCAATGACTATTTTATTTTTTGGTACGCCCTGATTTATCGCATATTGAATCGACCGTTCAGAAAACCCAATACTGGCAACAGGTCCAATTGGACTGTCCGGTGCTTCCCAGCTTTCATCGTAAGCCATGATCATCAGGTAATTGGCATAATTCGATAAAGCCTTATAATCATAAAAGCCGTGCCAGCCAATTTTCCAGTTGTTCGGATTAGCCGCAACAGCAACAGAAACCTCTTTTTGACTTGGAATTTTACTCCGCAGCAGCCCCACAAACTCGGTAAAAGCGTTCCGATACTCGTGGCCGACCCCTTCAATATCGACGTTCACTCCATCTAAATGATACATATCAATCGCTGCAGCAATATCCTCAACTAATGTTTCCTTGTTGTTTAATGCGCTAATCCCAGCGGTTTTATTCCAATGGTTTGATAAAAACGGAACCACTTTGATACCGCGTCTATGCATCTCTGAAATAAACAAAGATTGCAGGGTCCAATTCACATGTAATCTACCTTGATCGTTTATATCAAAATAATTAGGCGAAACAACAGTCAGGCTGCCATTTGTCCGATTGATGTGAGTGATGTACTGGTTTGGATTGCCAAAGTATAAGTAAGACATATTAAACTTAGCAATCGCGGCTGCAGCATTGGTTAAAAACATAACCAAAAATGAAAGGACTAGAATGATGAAGGTTTTTTTGTATTTCATAATCATATTCCTTTCAATGTATTTAAAAACTTCAAGAAGTTAATCGGCATAAAATGCTGCAAACTGATAAGCTTCTTCCTTAGGAGTAATCGTATATAGAATCCCATTATATTCAATCGTTCTTTGTTGAACAGGTTCAAAATTGGCATTAGGACCGATCCCAAACTCATTAAACAAGTAATCCGCATGATGAGGTTCTCTGCCTGGATTCAGGATTAAATAAATCTGGCTCATCGCTGTCAGCAGCTGAAAACGCTCTGTTAGTGTTTGCGCCCGTTCAGTTACTTGTAAACCTCTGATTTTGTCATCATAAACATATACACGTAAAACAAGGCCATTCTGGAAATCTGAAACATAGACATCCCCTTGGTCAATCGGGGTTTTTTCCAGCCTGCGAATCATTAATGCCGTACCTTGCTCCTCAGATAAAGCATTCCATCTCTCCTTAAAATCGTGAAAAGGAAGTCTGTCATCCTGAGAGACTGTTTCCGATTCTTCGGTTTGATCATCAACATCATTTGGCAGGAGCTGTGTCTCGTGCCGAATCTGTCCCGTAGGATTTTCAATCCTATTAGGGGCTGGCGGCAGCTGATTGGTTAATTCCTGATAAGGATCCGAACTATTAAGATTTTCCTCTGGCGTGGGACTGCACGATACCAGCAGGGTTACTGCAGTTAAACCGAGAGAAACTTTAAAAAACCGTTTCATAAAATCACCTTTCTTTTTGAACATGTTTGTTAGTGTTCTTCAAAAAGCGGTGAAATATAAGGGAGAAAGGGAAATTTTAGAAGTAATGGGAAGGGGAGTGAATGAAATGCCGGTTGGGAAGGGGGAGTTGAGATTAAACAAAAAAGGCGGAGTATTATGTGCGAAATTGTGGTGGGAATGCACGAAACCAAAGGGGAAATGCACGTACCCAAAGGAGGAATGCACGAAATTGCGGTGGGAATGCACGAAATCTGAAATGGTTTGCACGAAATCGGTACGGGGATGCACGATAATAGGAAAGAAATGCATGATATCATTAAGAGAATCCACGAAACCAGTCAAGTCAATTCATCGGACCAAGTAAAAGATAAAAAAAGGGGGTACTACTAAATTAAGGTACTCGGTCAATAAATGAATATCTATACTTCCTTCCTCTAAAATTACCAGTTGGAATTAGATTCATAGAGGCAAGGATTCGAGTTGCCGCGCCACGTGAGGATAAGAGGAGAAAATCACGGCAACTCTTATTATTAAGCTGCGAATTGAAGAGAAGAAAAAAATCCTCGATTGCTTGGTGATGAGCCGTTTTTGAACTTATTGAACAGTGAGGACAGATCCATTTTCCATGGGCTCTTTTCATTGCAAATTTTAAGCAGCCAGGACATTGGACACCTTTTATAATATCACTTCGATTTATTTGGAATGTTTTTAGAATGTCAATAAATAATGGAGTATCATATTGAAGAATTAATGAGCTGAGTTTTTTGAGGGAGACATGATTTAACCGGATCTTTTTATATTTTTCTTCAAGCTCTAAGGTCATTTGAAAAATTTGATCTAGATGCCGGATTTGTTTAAGAGAATCTAGTGGCATGTCGTCTGAAGCTTTTAAGATAGCTTTAGGATTGCTAAAAATAAGCGCAATCTCAATTGGGATATGACTTAAATTCTTATTTTGCAGCCACTTCATGAGCTGAACTCTTTGTAAATGAACCTGGGTTAACGGGTTGGAGAACCTTTCTACTTTTCCATTCTCATCTGTCCGAATAACCTGATCGAACTGCGCATCAAAATAGATTGTACCCGACCAATTCTTAACCTCCATAATTAATATAAAATTGGGACAAATGATAAGAGTATCCATTTGGAACGCATGATTGTTAAGGAGTCGAACATCATGTAAAATGTGGAATTTTTCATTGGCAATAAAGTCTAAGTAGTAGTCAACATCTTTTTCTCCCCGGTAACCAGACTCCCATTTCGGAAGGTCGGCCATGATCACGGACCTCATTTTATGATTCGGACTAATTCTATTAAGCAATGCTTTCTGCTTCCTTACTCTTAAGGAAGGCATTCTTGGTTTAATAACCAAATTATCACTCTCCTTTTATAAAGTTTCGTAATAATATTCTAAAAAAAGAAAGAGATTCCTTTTAAAAATTATTAAAATGTTAAAAATATGCACGGAATCGTTGCTGTCATGCATAAAACTAGGGTGGAAATGCACGAAATGGGGATGAATGCACGAAACCAAGAGAGGAATGCACGAAACCCAGGGGGAAATGCAAGAAACCAAGAGAGGAATGCACGAAACCCAGGGAGGAATGCACGAAACCAAGGGAGGAATGCACGAAACCAGGAGGAATACACGAAACCTGGAGAGGAATGCACGAAACCAGGAGGAATGCACGAAACCAAGAGAGGAATGCACGAAACCAAGAAAGGAATGCATGATACCAAGAGAGGAATGCACGAAACCCAGAGAGGAATGCACGAAACCAGGAGGAATGCACGAAACCAAGAAAGGAATGCACGAAACCAAGAGAGAAATGCACGAAACCCAAGGAGAAATGCATGAAACCAAGGAAGGATTGTACGAACGTTACCTACAGCAGCTACTTCCTCCGCCTACCCCACATTATTTTTTCAAAAATACAGTTGTTCGAAAATTAAAATAGTAATAAAGTTAAAGAAACAGATCATAGGGGGTTATGGATTGAAACCGATTATTGGGATTACATCACATGTGGAACTGGATAGTAAGCATACCTTGAATCATGATTATATTAAGGCTGTGCTGGAGGCAGGGGGAGTTCCCGTTATTTTGCCAATCGGGATTGATGATGATGTCGATCAGCTCCTGGAAAAGTTAGATGGGATCCTCGTTACAGGCGGAGGAGATATTGATCCGACTTTGTTTGGGGAGGAACCACATGCAAATTTAGGGGTGATTTCACCAGGGCGTGATAGCTCAGAGTTAGCGATTATTGGGAAGGCACTTGCCTTAAATAAGCCAATTTTGGCAATTTGCCGCGGCATTCAGATTCTAAATATTGCCGTGGGAGGCGATATGTATCAGGATATTTATGCACAAAGCGATCAGACTTTATTGCAACACTCCCAAAAGGCGAGCCGGTCTCACGTATCCCATTATGTTAATGTTGAAAAAAATAGTTTACTAGCTGATATTGCCGGGCAAACCAAATTCAAAGTGAATTCGTTCCATCACCAGGCGGTTCGCCATGTTCCGAAACCGCTGGCGATTTCGGGAACTGCATCTGACGGAATTATTGAAGCCATTGAAAGTGTCGAGCATAAATTTGTACTTGGCGTCCAATGGCATCCAGAACCATTGGCTGCCAATGGAGATGAGATTTCGAAAAAGATTTTTCAACGATTTATCCAATCTTGCTAAGAGGTGAAAAAGATGAATGTAATAGATTTACACTGTGACGCACTTATGAAATTGTACGACTCTAAAGGCAAATTAAAGTATGGTGATTCTCCAGAGCTTGATACGAATAAGAGAAGGCTTCAGGAAGGTGACGTTAAAGTCCAAGCGTTTGCAATTTTTATTGATCCATGGATGAAATCTGAGGAAAAGTGGCAGGCTGCACTTGACCAAGTGCATTACTTTTACACAGACGTTCTTGGCAACAACCCAGAAATGAAGCAAATCAAGGCGTGGGAGGATTTTGACCACTTAAAAGACGGCGAGATTGGTGCGATGTTAACCCTTGAAGGTGTGGATGCAATCGGAAATGATATGAATAAGCTGAGCATCCTTTATCAATTAGGGGTTCGTTCTGTTGGTTTGACCTGGAATAATGCGAATTTGGCTGCAGATGGAGCCGGTGAACTGCGCGGTGCGGGTCTGACTACGTTTGGCCTTGAAATTGTGGCGTTTCTCAATAAACATAAGATGCTAACAGATGTTTCCCATTTAAGTGAAAAGGCATTTTGGGATGTTATAGAATGTGCTGAATATCCGATTGCCAGTCACTCTAATGCGCGTGTGCTTTGCAATCACGTTCGTAACCTGTGGGATGATCAGATTAAAGCCATGTTTGCAAAAAATGGTTTAATTCATGTTGTTTTTTGCCCGCCGTTTATCAATGAGAGCGGCAAGGCAACCATTTCTGATTTAATTAAGCACATTGATCATCTTTGCTCATTAGGTGGAGTGAACCAAGTTGGCTTTGGTTCGGATTTTGACGGAATTACCACCTACCCTGAGAACTTAGAAGATTCCTCCATGTATCAAAATTTAATCAATGAGCTATTAAAATATTATTCTGAGGATCAGGTCAAGGGCTTTGCTTACCAAAACTTTTTAAATCACCGCCCCAAATAAACGATAAAAGTGGAAAAAAGTAAACTTATTAAACAAAAGCTAAGTCCAGCAAACCAATAAATTTTGGCAGAAGGAAAGGATTTACGATACGCGTGAATCCTTTCTTCTTTTTTTCCTTCAATTTGTTGTATAATCTGCTCTTTTTTACTAATTGTTTTAAAAAAATGCTTAGAACTTCGGATAAAAGCTGAGAAAAATTGCCCTTCTATTAAAAGCATAGCCCCGCCAATTATGAGCAGACCAAGCCCTATATAAAAAAGACTGTCCATCCAATACAAAAAGCTCCATGACTGATAAAAAATAATAGGGACCCCAAAGGATAAAATAAGCAAAGAACCTGTAATCGTAATAATATTTTTCATAGCTGACCAACTCCTATTTCTCTAGTATTTACAGTGTATCACGTTGAATAAATATTTCGAATAGTTTAATAGATATCTTGCTATTATTGGTTAGAACATTTACAATTATTAAAAAATTATCAATTTATAAAAAGAGGGGGAGCAGTGATGAAGCGAAGAAGATGGTTTTCACTATTAACGTTACTACTGATTGGAACCATGATTTTATCAGCATGTAATTTCAGTTCATCTAACGGTGAGACTGAGGGTGAAGGTGATACTGGAAATGGAAATGGTGAAGAAACTCCAGAAGTGGCACAAATTTTAAAAATGGATGCATCAGCTGATATTCCTACATTGGATTCGACAAAGGCTCACGACGGAGTAGCTTTTACCGTTTTAAATAATGTAAACGAGGGTCTGTATCGTCAGGATCAAAACAATCAGCCGATTTTAGCTATCGCTGAGACACATGACGAGAGTGATGATGGGTTAGTACATACCTTTACATTAAGAGATGCGAAGTGGAGTAATGGTGACCCTGTAACAGCCCAAGACTTTGAATTTGCCTGGAAGAGGGTTATGGCAGAAGCTGGTCCATATAATTTCATGTTTGTAACTGCAAGCGTTAAAAATGCAGAAAAGATTATAAATGGCGAGGCAACTGCTGACGAGTTAGGTGTAGTGGCGAAAGATGAAAAGACGTTGGAAGTTACACTTGAAGCTCCAAACCCATTATTTAAAACCTTATTAACTTTCCCGACATTCTTGCCGCAAAATCAGGCATTTGTTGAGGAACTGGGTGACCAATACGCATTAGAAGCGGAAAACATTTTGGCAAATGGTCCATTTAAATTAGTAGAGTGGACACAAGAGCAAGGCTGGAAATATGAAAAGAACCCGGATTATTGGGATGCAGCTAACGTAAAATTGGATGAAATTCATGTCACAGTTGTAAAAGATTCTATGACGTCAGCGAACCTATTCGAAGAAGGTACCATCGATCGTACGACGTTATCTGCTGAACTAGTTGACCAGTATACATCTCATGAAGACTTTTCAATTTCAAAACAATCGGGAATTGGGTTCTTGCGTTTCAATCATAATCACCCAGCACTATCTAATGTGAATATCCGCAGAGCGATTGATATGGCGATTGATAAACAAGGTTTGACAGATGTTATTCTGAAAAACGGTGCACAGCCATTGTACGGAGTTGTCCCAGCTGGCTTCTACTTCTCACCTGACCAAAAGGATTACCGTGAGTTAAACGGTGACTTTAATAAAGGAACAGTAGAAGAAGCTCAGGAGTTATGGCAGCAAGGTTTAGAAGAGATTGGCCAAGATAGCGTAGCAGTATCGATTAATACTTCAGACGCAGAGTCAAGCAAGAAAATGGCTGAGTATCTGCAAGCGCAGCTGCAAGAGAAACTTCCAGGATTTACGCTTGAAATTAAAGCAGTTCCATTTGCACAGCGTCTAGAAATTGAAAAAGCGGTTGAATATGATCTTTCTCTCTCAACTTGGGGACCAGATTACAGTGACCCGATGACATATCTTGATATGTGGGTGGAAGGTGCCTCTACAAACAGAATGGATTACGTCAATAAAGACCTCAATGCTCTAGTAGATCAAGCGAGAACAGAAACGGATCCTAGTGCACGTTATCAGATGCTTCTTGATATTGAAAAAATCCTGCTTGAGGAAGATGCAGCCATTGCACCTTTATACCAATCAGGTCTGGCTCTATTACAGCGCAGTAAGATTAAGGGGTTAGTCGAACATCCAACTGGTGCTGAATTCACCTTTAAATGGGCATACATTGAAGAATAAGCAACACGAGCAAATGCGGCAGAAAAGCGAGGGTGTATCAACTGGTGCACTCTCGTTTTCTTTTAAACTTCCTGTAAGTCTAAAAAGCTTTTAAAAGAAATGAGGTGTTCATGTGCAACGATATTTCTTACAACGACTAGGCTATATGCTCATCACGTTATTTATTATTGTAACGATGACATTCTTTCTAATGAAGTTACTTCCTGGAACACCGTATACCAACCCTGAAAAATTAACGGACCAGCAAATAGCTGTTTTAAATGCAAAATATGGTCTGGACAAGCCTGTGGCCATTCAATACGTTCAATATTTAGGAAATCTGATTCAGGGCGATCTTGGTTATTCCTTTCAAAAAGTCGGGCGAACGGTTGAAAGTATGATAGGAGATCGAATTGGCCCTTCTGCCTTAATTGGTTTTCAAGCCCTTGTCTTTGGAACAATAGTGGGGCTTGCCCTCGGTATTCTATCTGCATTGCGGCATAATACGATTTTTGACTATGGTTCTGTGATCCTGGCTGTGCTTGGGATGTCCATTCCTTCATTCGTCTTTGCAGCCTTACTCCAATATTTTATCGGTCTGAAATTAGGCTGGCTCCCAGTTGCATTGTGGGATAGCTATGAATATTCAATTCTCCCATCTCTTGCTCTGTCCGTTACGGTAATTGCGACCGTTGCCCGATTTATCCGGAGCGAAATGCTTGAGGTATTAGGCCACGACTATGTCATAACAGCAAGGGCGAAGGGAATCAGTGAATCTAGTGTAATTGCTAAGCACGTGATTCGTAATGCCCTGATTCCAGTTGTGACGATGCTCGGACCTCTTGCGGTATCGATTATGACAGGAACACTTGTTATTGAAAAAATATTTTCTGTACCGGGATTAGGGGAACAATTTACTTTATCCATCCTCGTGCTCGATTACAGTGTCATTATGGGAATTACGATTTTCTATAGTACCCTGTTTATTCTGGTCGTATTTATCGTCGATATTTTATACGGAATATTAGATCCTCGGATTAATCTAAAGCGAGGTGAAGCAGCATGAAGCTAGAGACTAACAAGTCGACTAAAGCAGTCATTCAAAAAAACTCTCTTCAACAATCACAAACAGTCCCAGCTGAAATTACAGATGATTTGTTTGTTGCAGCCCCCCTTAATCCGGAGAAAGCAGAGGAAATCACAAGTCCGCCGATGTCGTTCTGGAAGGAAGCCTTTTATCGCCTTGCCAAAAATAAAGGGGCGATGATTTCTCTCGTCCTTTTAGTAATCCTTGGTGCGATAGCGATAATCGGTCCGCTTTTAACGGATTATCGGTATGATCAGCAAAATATTGCTCATACGAACCTGCCGCCCAAAATAGAAGGATTAGAGCGGCTAGGATTTGATGGGATAGACGCAAATGGGGTCGATCAATATGAAACCCGCGGAATCGAAGAAAATCATTGGTTTGGAACCGATGAATTTGGCCGTGATTTGTGGACAAGGATTTGGACAGGCACTCAGATTTCCTTATTTATCGCAATCGTTGCCGCACTTCTCGATCTTGTTATCGGTGTCGTCTATGGTGGATTCTCTGCCTTCTTTGGCGGTAGGGTTGATAATGTAATGCAGCGGATTGTCGAGGTATTGGTAGGGATTCCGAATCTCATCGTGATCATTTTATTTATCCTTATTTTAGAGCCTGGCATCCGATCGATTATTTTAGCGATGATTATCACCGGTTGGGTTGGGATGGCCAGGATTGTTCGCGGACAAGTCCTGCAATTAAAGGGGCAGGAATTTGTCCTTGCTTCTAGGACTCTCGGTGCTTCCAATTCGCGTTTAATTTGGAAGCATTTATTGCCAAATGTAATGGGTCCTATTATTGTAACCGTGATGTTCACAATCCCAACTGCGATCTTTTTCGAAGCATTTTTAAGTTTCATAGGTTTAGGTCTTCAGGCACCGCTGGCTTCGTTAGGTGTATTAATTGAAGACGGGTATCAAGCGATGAGGTTCCACACCTATAAGCTGTTCCTCCCAGCATTGATTATTAGTGTGACCATGATTTGTTTCAACTTGTTAGCAGATGGACTTCGAGATGCGCTCGATCCGAAAATGAGGAAATAGGGGAGGAGCGATATTATGACAGAAACGATATTAAATGTAGACAATTTGCATATATCCTTTAAGACCCAAACTGGGACAGTCAGTGCAGTCAGAGGTGTAAATTTCGAACTAAAAAAGGGAGAAACGCTTGCCATCGTAGGTGAATCAGGCTCAGGAAAGTCTGTCACAGCTAAGTCAATTATGCGTCTATTGCCTAAGCATAACACCATCATCTCTGACGGGAAAATCACCTATGAAAATAAAAGCCTCTTAGACTTATCGGGTAAAGACATAGCCCATATTAGAGGATCTGAAATATCGATGGTCTTTCAGGATCCGATGACCTCTTTAAATCCTACGATGAAAATTGGAAAACAGATTATGGAGGGTTTAATAAAGCACCAAAGCCTGTCCAAAAATGAAGCCAAAAAACGGGCTGCTGAAATGCTGGCGATGGTTGGGATCCCAAATCCTGCGGAACGATTGAATGCGTATCCTCATCAATTTTCTGGCGGGATGCGGCAGCGGGTTGTGATTGCAATGGCACTTGCATGTAATCCGAAGATTCTCATTGCCGACGAGCCTACAACAGCACTGGACGTTACGATTCAGGCGCAAATTCTGGATTTAATGAAGGATCTCCAGCAAAAAACGGGGACTGCGATTATTTTAATTACGCATGACCTTGGGGTAGTTGCTAATATGGCTGATCGGGTTGCCGTTATGTATGCAGGAAAAATTGTAGAACAGGGAACACTTGATGAAATTTTCTATAGCCCTCAGCATCCATACACGCTGGGACTTTTACAATCGATGCCAAAACTGCATGCTAAACGGTCGGAAGCTCTTATTCCGATCCCAGGAACACCGCCAGATATGGCAACCTTAGGAAGCGGCTGCTCCTTTGCAGCTCGCTGCCCCTATACCATGAAGGTTTGCCATCATTTTTCGCCAGAAGAAACAACGGTTGAAGGCAATCATACTGTTTCATGCTGGCTACAGGATAAGCGGACACCTGCGGACCTCCGTCCAGCGGCGATTGTAGGGGGTGTGACAAATGAGCGCCAATGAAGTTTTAGTTGAAGTAAAAGACCTCGAGAAGCATTTTAAATTGGGTAAAAATAGCATCCTCCGTGCAGTGGATGGCATTAGTTTTTCCATTCATAAGGGGGAGACGCTTGGCCTGGTTGGAGAATCAGGATGCGGAAAATCAACAGTTGGCCGAACCATTACCCAGCTATACTCACTAACCGGCGGTGAAGTTCTTTTTAACCAAGAGAGGCTTCATATGGCAAGGTCTAAAGAAGAACAAAAGAAATTCAAACGCAGTATGCAAATGATATTCCAAGACCCATATTCATCCCTGAATCCGCGGATGACGGTGCAGGAGATCATTGGGGAAGGGCTTCTAATCCATCGCCCGAACATGTCTAAGAAAGAACGGGATTACCGGGTTGTTGAATTATTAGAACTAGTAGGACTCAACCAAAAGCATGCCTACCGTTATCCCCATGAATTCAGCGGCGGACAAAGACAGCGGGTCGGGATTGCCCGTGCGCTGGCAGTCGAGCCGCAATTTATTGTAGCGGATGAACCAATTGCAGCATTGGATGTATCAATCCAGGCGCAAATTGTTAATCTTTTGAAAAACCTGCAAGAGGAAAAAGGGTTAACCTATTTGTTCATTGCCCACGATTTATCGATGGTCAAGCACATCAGCGACCGAATTGCGGTTATGTATCTAGGTAAAATCGTTGAAATGGGTGACAGTGAAGAGCTATATGAAAAACCGCTGCACCCTTATACAGAAGCACTGCTGTCAGCAATTCCGCTGCCTGATCCAAAGCTTGAACGAAGCAGGGAACGGATTATCTTAAAAGGAGACGTCCCGAGTCCAACGAATCTTCCAAGCGGCTGCCGCTTCCGGACGCGCTGCCCAAAAGCAATGGATATTTGTTCACAAATAGAGCCAGCATTTAGGGAAGCAGAGCCGGGCCGGTTTGTGGCGTGTCATTTGTTTGAGTAAGAGGTTAATAGTTTGAGTTTTGCGGTTAGCCCACGGTGGTGGTGGGCTAGCCGTTTTTTTTGGACCATAAGGGAGGGAATTGTAATAAAGGCCGGCTAATAAGGAAATGCACGAATCCCTAAATTAAAATTAAACTAAATATTGAGAAAATTCGTCAAATATGTTATCCTCTTTTAAAGGATTTCCTTCATATTATTTATTTTTGAAGGCTTTCCTTCTTACGTCCTGATTATTAGAATATTAAAGTCTAAAAATAGGAGTCTACCATGCAGCATTTGAAGATGTCGATTGAGAGTAATTTTAATAAATTATCTAAAGGGGTTCAAAAGGTTGCGAGTTATTTTTTAAAGGACCCTGAGGTGTTTGCTGTGTATCCGGCTGATCAGATTGGCAAGACAATCGGGGTGAGTGAGACGACTGTCATTCGTTTTTGCCAGACACTCGGATTTAAAGGATATAGTGGATTTCAAAAGAAGATTCAGGAGAGTGTGTTAAACCGAAGGAGCAGCCTTTCAGATTATCAGTCTGGTAAACGGGCGATTAAAGAATCATCAAATTTTCTCCAGGAGGTTATGTTTACTGACGCACAAAACATTGAGAAAGTGGCGGCTCAATTAAGTGAACAAGATTTTCTTCAGGCTGTTCACAGTTTGGCCACTGCTGATCAGGTATTAGTGGCGGGGGTGCGATCCTCTTATTCCTTGGCAAGCTGGTTTAGTTTTAGCCTTGAATTAATTCAAGGGAAAGTAAAGCAATACCGTTCAAACCATGATGACATTCTTCTGTTGTTTAGTGAAATAAATAGCAATAAAGTATTGGTCGCATTTTCGTTTCACCGCTATGCATTAGAAACTATTAATCTGGCAAAAGAAGCGAAGAAGCGAGGGGCTTATGTTATTGGCATCACCGATTCCGCAGTAGCCCCGATTCGAGAACACTGTGATTTATTATTACCGGTCGAGCTTCCCGTTCCATCGACGCTTGATGCGACTCCGGCTGCTTTTTCTTTATTAAATGCGATTATCGCGGGCGTCGCAGTGCAAAATGGAGAAGAATTTGAAAGAAGAAGAAAGAAATTTGAGTCTGTTCAATTGGATCACTATTTTGTGAATTAACGAGAAAGAAGGTTTATGATTGTGGTTGAAGTTTCTGAGAAGGTTTATCATGATTTCAAACACCTCCACGCAAATCCGGAGGTGAGCTGGAAGGAAGAGAAAACGACGCAATACATTGCTTCCATATTAAAAGAAAATGGCTGCCGCGTGCAGACGTTTGCTGATTGTACTGGTGTCATAGGAGAAATAGGAGAAGGGAAACCGGTTGTGGCTGTCCGTGCCGATATCGATGCCCTCTGGCAGGAAGTAGACGGCGAGTTTCGTGCCAACCATTCTTGCGGACATGATGCCCATATGGCCATGGTTTTAGGTGTTTTGTATTCCTTAAAAAATCAAACCTTAAAAGGGACTGTCCGCTTTATCTTTCAGCCGGCTGAAGAAAAGGGAACTGGAGCACTGAAAATGGTAGAAAAGGGTGTCGTGGATGATGTGGATTATCTATTTGGTGCACACCTCAGACCGATACAGGAAATCCCGCACGGAACGGCATCACCTGTTATCCTCCATGGAGCAGCCCGTTTTATCAAGGGAAGAATTACAGGAGAGGATAGTCACGGTGCACGCCCTCATTTAACGGCGAACGCGATTGAGGTTGGGGCCGATCTGGTTAAATTGATTCACGGTATCCACCTAGACCCGATGGTGCCTCACTCTGCTAAAATGACAGCGTTTCAGGCAGGCGGGGAAAGCTCAAATATTATCCCGGGTTCTGCGACCTTCAGTTTAGACATCCGCTCGCAAACGAATGAGATTATGGAGGCTTTGGTTAAAAAAATCGAAGCGGGTGCAGAGATGTTAGCCCAATACCATGGGGTGAAAATTGAATTGGAAACCCGTGCAAATGTAGCGGCAGCTGTTCCAAATCAAGAGGCACAGGCCAAACTTGCAAAAGCGATTGAAGCGGTATTAGGAAAAGAAAATCTTAAAGCGCCGCTTATAACCACCGGCGGCGACGATTTTCATTTTTACACGATTAAACGCCCGCATTTAAAAGCAACGATGCTTGGATTAGGTTGTGACCTGCAGCCTGGGCTTCATCATCCCAACATGACGTTTAATCATGGAGCTTTAATGCATGGGGTTCAGATTTTAACGAAAGCGATTGTTGAGACATTAGGTGAAGGCAGGTAGTAAAAGATGAAGCAAACGATTGAAATTCGAAAATTAACATCGTTACAGGAAATGCGGCAGGTTGAAGAGCTCGAGGAACACATTTGGGGTTCACCAACTACCCCGCTTCATCAAACCCATACTGCTGTAAAAAATGGCGGGATCATTGCAGGAGCTTATGATGGAGAGAAGCTCGTTGGGTTTCAATATAGCTTTCCGGGATATAAAAACGGCCAAGTCTATTTATGTTCCCATATGTTAGGGATCCACAGTGATTACCAAAAATCCGGGATCGGAGAGAAATTAAAGCATAAGCAGCGAGAATTAGCGATTGAAATGGGTTATTCGTTTATTACTTGGACCTTTGATCCCTTATTAAGTGTGAATGCCTACTTAAATCTCCATAAACTCGGCGGAATTGCAGGCAGCTACTCTGAAAACCATTATGGCATGATGGACGATGCCCAAAATGCCGGGCTTCCCACTGACCGGTTTAAAGTAGAGTGGTGGATTAAAAGTAATTATGTAAATGAACATAAGCCTAAGAACTATGCGGTTGATTTTAACAGGATTCTCTTACAGACAAAAATCAATCAAGATGGTCTTCCTTATATAGTCGGGAAAAATGATGGAGTTGCTTTTGATCCAACTGCGGATGGCTGGCTTGTTCCAATTCCTGCTGATTTTCAAAGCATCAAAAATAGCGACTTTGAATTAGCGCTCGATTGGAGGATTAAGACAAGAGAAGTGTTTCAAGGTTTATTGGCCCAAGGGTTTGTCGGAGAGGACCTTATTCGCCATCCTGAAAAACATGTTAGCTATTATCGTTTTTCATTACGTAATCATTTAGATATAAAGTAGGAGGAGCAAGAAGCCATGACAATTCCAATATCACAAATTATTTTGCATAAACTTCGTATGAATTTAAAAAGCCCGTTTTCAACTAGTTTTGGCACCTTTCAGGAAAAGGATTTTTTTATCGTAGAAATGATTGACCAGGATGGCAACCAGGGTTTTGGTGAATCAGTCGCCTTTTCAAGCCCTTGGTACAGTGAAGAAACGGTGGGAACCAATCAGCATGTGATCGAGGATTTTTTAATTCCATTATTACAAAAGCATCCGGTATCTCATCCGGATGAAGTGACTAAAGTTTTCGCACCGATTCGCCGAAACAATATGGCGAAAGCTGCATTAGAAGGGGCGGTTTGGGATATATATGCGAAACGAAACGAGACGACACTGGCCAAAGCATTAGGCGGTGAGAAAAAAGAGATAGAAGTTGGGATCAGCATTGGCATTCAGCCTTCTGTAAAAGATCTGCTTAACACGATTGAGTGGGCGGCAGAAGAAGGATACAAGCGGATGAAAATTAAAATTAAGCCAGGCTGGGACGTTGATGTTTTACGTGAAGTAAGAAAGCACTTCCCGACTCTCCCAATAATGGCAGATGCGAATTCCGCTTATACATTGAAGGATATTGACCATTTAAAACAATTGGACGAGCTTGAGTTAATGATGATTGAACAGCCGCTTGAGCATGATGATATCGTAGACCATGCATTATTACAAAAAGAACTTGAAACGCCAGTCTGCCTGGATGAAAGTATTCACTCGTTTGACGATGCACGCAAGGCAGTCGAACTGGGAAGCTGTAAAATCATCAATATCAAAATTGGACGAGTTGGCGGGTTAACCGAGTCAAAAAGGATTCATGATTATTGTAAAGCTAACAACATTGCCGTCTGGTGCGGCGGAATGCTAGAAGCAGGTGTTGGCAGAGCTCATAATATTGCCCTTACAACGCTAGATCAATTTATTCTGCCTGGTGATACGGCAGGCTCCTCTCGTTATTGGGAAAAAGACATTATCGAACCAGAAGTTGTCGCGAAAAACGGAATGATTAAAGTACCTGATACGCCTGGCATTGGATATGAAATCAATCGTCAGGCCCTAGAGGACTTTACGATTTCAAAGAAGGTGTTCACGCTATAAAAAATAACAGGGAGATGAGACCATGAATAAATTTATGAATGGTGCTTTCGGAAGGATGATCCTTCCGGGCATCATCCTCCAATCGGTTTTAATCGGTGGCGGTTTTGCCACAGGAAGAGAAATTGTAGAATATGGTGCAAAATACGGAGCACTCGGCTGGCTCGGCGGGATCGGAATTTTTATTGGCTTTACAGTCATGGCTATCCTTTCCTTTGAATTGGCAAGAATGTACAAAGCTTTTGATTATCGCAGTCTATTGCAAGCTGTTATCGGGAAATTTTGGATGCTATTCGACATATTATACCTCTTGCTTGCGATTATTATCATAGCCGTTATGGCTTCAGCTACGGGAGAAATATTAAATAGTACACTCGGTTTTAACTATTGGGCAGGAGTTATCTCTATAACTGTTTTAGTAGGAGTCTTGAACTTCTATGGTGCAGGATTAATAGAAAAATTCAAAACATTCGGAACAGCGGCGTTGTTTATTGGTTATATAATCTTTAGTATTTTAGTTGTGTCAAATACTTGGGACCATGCGCAACAGGTGTTTGCTTCAGGAGATACAAGTTACGTTGGCGGTGATGTCAGCATCTTAGCTATATTGTGGAGCGGAATCCTCTATGTTGGATATAACCTCGCTGTATATCCGGCCGCCCTCTTTACTGTAAAAAGACAAAAATCGAGAAAAGATACGGTCATTGCTGGGATTGTCGCAGGTGTTTTAATGACAGTACCTTGGTTTTTAACATATGTAAGCATTATGGGATTCTATCCTTCCGAAGATGTCCTGGCAAATGCAGTACCATGGCTTGTGATGCTGGATGGCTACGGTTCATGGGTAGTGATTCTTTTTGGGGTTGTCGTTGGCTGGACCCTGATTGAAACAGCGACAGGCATGATTCACGCCTTTATCGATCGCGTCAACTCTCATATGGAAGAGCGAAAAGGGACATCCTTAAATAAAAAACAAAATGCGATGATTGCAATAGGAGCATTAGTTTTAGCTATTTTGTTCTCTAAAATTGGCATCATTAATCTAATTTCAATCGGCTATACATGGCTGGCATATGGAATGATTGCTGTCTATGCGATTCCGTTCTTAACGATTGGAGTCATTCGGATCATTAAAAATAAAGAAAAAACCGATCAGGAAGATTCAGCGGTTGCGTAAATAATGAGGGCAGGGGGGATTCCCCTGTCTTTCTTTTTTAAGAGAATGATAGGGTAACCCTGGTTGGGTTCTATCGGTCAAAAATGGTGTCTACAGGTCAAAATCCTGTTCTATCAGTCAAAATTGGTGTCTACGGGTCAAAATCCTGTTTTATCAGTCAAAATTTGTGTCTACGGGTCAAAATCGAGATTCTATCGGTCAAATCCGCAGTTCTATCGGTCAAATCCGTAGTTCTATCGGTCATAATCCCGATCTATCGGTTAAAATCAGTTTCTACGAGTCATAATCCCGATCTATCGGTCAAAATTTGTGTCTACGGGTCAAAATCGAGATTCTATCGGCCAAATCCGCAGTTCTATCGGTTATAATCCCGATCTATCGGTCAAAATTTGTGTCTACGGGTCAAAATCTAGATTCTATCGGTCAAATCCGCAGTTTTATCGGTCATAATCCCGATCTATCGGTCAAAATCAGTTTCTACGAGTCATAATCCAGTTTTATCAGTCAAAATCGCTTCGTATCAGTCAAAATGCTTGCTATGAGTCAAAAACATAGTCCACATCATTCTAAATTCGAGAACCAGAACCTGTCCAAACATAACGGAACCAACCCTTTCATATATATGAAACAGGCTGTTAAACCCTCAAACAACAAGGAGAAGTGTATGCGCAAAAGAAGAAAGAAGGGTTGGTTGTTTGTCCTTTTGTTAGGACTTGTCATGGTTGTAGGAGTTTTCGGAGTCTCGACATTTGGAGCCAACAGTCCAGAAGAAGTCGTCGAGTTATTTTATGAGTATGAACAAGAAGGGGACTTCGGCGATGCCTGGGAACTGTTCCATTCAGAAATGAAAAAACGATTTAATAAAACAGACTATATTCAGACAAAAAATCATGTGTTTCTGGGCCACATGGAAGTCGACACCTTTGATGTTAAAATTGGGGATACAGACAAACTTAACAGATGGAGATTTGGCAAGGACGGTCCCGTTTTTCAACATGTTTATCAGGTCGAGGTCATTCTTACTTATAAAAGCCAGTTCGGCTTATTTGATATGGTGTTTTACTGTTACACTGTGGAAGAAGACGGGGAATGGAAGGTATTGTGGGATTATAATTATTAGATGGGAGAGGTGCTTGCTGGGGAGTACCTCTTTTTGTTTTGGGGAGGCAGGAATGCACGAAATCCGGAGAGGAATGCACGAAATCAGGGAGAGAATGCACGAAACCCGGAGAGAAATGCACGAAACCAGGCAGAGGAATGCACGAAACCAGGCAGAGAATGCACGAAATCGGGCAGAGAATGCACGAAATCCGGAGAGAAATGCACGAAACCAGGGAGAGAATACATGAATTCCGGAGAGGAATGCACGAAACCAGGCAGCATATTTTTAACCTAACAAATTTGAGTTAAAATAGAAGTAAATCGAGGAACGGAGAGTTACAAAAAATGAAAAAGCCTTTGATATCAGTAATTATCCCAACCTTTAACCGTTTAGGTCCTTTATCTGAGCTGGTTGAATCGCTTTTCAGACAAACGTTTCAGGATTTCGAAATTATTATTGTGAATGATCAGGGGGAGCCGGTTGACCGGATCCAATCGCTTTACCCTGAACTGCAAATAAAAATTTTAACTCCAGCAAAAAAGCTCCACCATGTTGGCTGCCGGAATGAGGGACTCGCCTGTACGGAGGGGAGCTTCATTATGCTTTGTGATGATGACGATTTTGTCGTTCCTGACCACTTAGAACAAATGGCAGATGCGATCCAAGATGCTGACTTTGTTTATACGGATGTTGAAATGGTTGATTTTATAACAGATAATGGGGTTCGCTGCCCTCATTCACGAACGGTATTTGCTTACGAATGGGATCGAGAGCTGGTACGGAAGTTTAATCCATATATCTCATCTGGATCTTTGTATCGAAAAGAGATCCACCAGCAAATCGGCAGCTTTGATGAAGAAGTGCATAACTATTGGGATTGGGACTTCTTTTTGCGAGTGATCGAAAGCGGTTTAAAAATAAAGAAACTGCCCGCCGCGAATACTATTTATGCTTTTACCCCCGATGGAAGCAATATATCAGCAGGATTAAATGAAAAGAGACAAACCTACCTGCAGAAGTTTTCTGAAAAGCACAATCTGGGCAGTTTATCTCAGGAGAATTTTTGGACAATGATGGATCGTCCATTTGTAAAAACTAAAAGATCACAATCGAAAATCGTATGGGATGGGAAGCCGATGATTTATCGGGGGCGATAAAAAATATTTCCTTATATCAAATTAAGGACCTTTAATTACTATAAGGTCTTTTTTATTACATTAAAATGACTATATGTTACAGAATGATTCCAAGTTTTTCATAGTTTAACTCTATTTCCCGATAACTTTTTACGGAATTGAGTGATATAATGAACCCCGAGAATAGTTTAGGGGGATCAATATGTCAGAGATAAACATCAGTCCTCAAGAGAATGAGGCGGTTGAAATAAACAACAGCCGACGCAGCAAAAAGTCGCTTATTATCATCGGTATTATTGCTATTGTTGCGATTGCATTAATTTGGTTCTTTATTGATAAGAAGCAAGAAAATGATAGAATAGCATACCTAGATGAATTAGAGCAATACCATAACACCATGAATGATGTAAGAATGGAAATCATTGACGCCGCTGCTCTTGGTGAAGAAATGATGAATGAGTATGCATATGTGTGGAGCACTACGATCTATGATGATATGGTTGAAGTGGACGGACAATATTATTTTGACTTCAGTGAAGCCATTTGGGCGCAGCAAGCCGTTTTCGAAGAAGAAGGAACAATGGGTGAAATGGAGGCCTATATCGAAAGTGTGGATACGATGATGGACGACCTGAATAATCCTCCAGCAGAATTTAAAGATGAATATGACCTATTTTTAGAAACGTATTTAGTCTTTAATGAATTTGCAGATTTGGCTATTTCCCCAGAGGGTTCATTAACGAGTTTAACGAAGAAAGAGATACTTTAACCGATGAACTTCTTCGTCATTACGATGAATTAGAGGTTAAGGTAGAGTACACGTTTGATAGAGAAGCTTTTGCAAAGGAATTAGAATAATAGAAAGGCGGGGAGATCAGCTTCCCGCCTTTTTTATATACAGCTACTTATTAACTTCATACAAATAAAAAACATAATCGGTTGATGGACCAGGATGTCCCATTTGGCGAAGCATCGCGGTCATATTGCCGCGGTGGTAAGTTCCGTGATTTACAATATGCGAGTAGAGCTCTGCATAAGTTGTTTCCAATGTACCGAAATGACGGTGATGAACGGTATGCTTAGCATGGGGATCATCCAATTGTTCGAGAAATTGTTTATAATCCTCCATTACCTCATCATACTCTGTTTCTAATTCTTCAAGGCTCATTTTATTTAATTTTTCAATGCGTTCTTCGCGAGATTCAATAATGGACTCGACGTCAATCCCTTTAATGGCAAACAGCCAGCCATAATCAACCATTAACATGTGGACGAGTACATGTTTTATGGAGGAAAAGACACTTTCAACTTTTTTGTCTATCAGTTCTTCTGGCAGTTCCTTTAAATGCTCGAAAAACTTTTGATTGGCCCATTGGTGATAGAGGTAAAGTTTTATTGTTGGATTCATTTTTTAACAGCTCCTCTTGAAAATATTGGATTTAATTCCGGAAAAATGTAACTTTTTCCACACCGGTCATACGGGCATAAACATAAAGTTGTCCCTTGTGATGGACTTCGTGGTCGTGAATGATTTTAAGATATACCTTTCCTGGAAATTTGAAGTCAGAAATAGGGAAAGTGCGAACCGCTTCTAAATCTTCAGCTGTCAGGGAAGAGTAAGTGGCAGCTGTTTTTTCCGTTAATAGATGAACAGCTTCACGGACTTCGGACATGGTTTTAAACTGGTATTTTTCAGGCTTTGAAAACTCCCCGGTTTTGGCCAAAGTAATAAATGTATCGGCCCATCCGGCAATATGTAAGGCAAGCTCGCCGAGTGACATGGCACCGTCCCAAGGCTTAAAGTCAGCGTCCTCTTCTTTCACTGTTTTTAACAATTCCTCCAAAATCCGACGGTGTTTTAACCAGTCTTTGAGGGATTTCTCTATCATTCCTATCATCCTTCCTATTTAGATATAAGGTTAATATAAATGATCTTCACTGACAGATTTGGTCAGGTAAGTTAGATTTTTTGATAATGCTCTAACAAATTCTTGATTACAGTGACCATTTGTTCTTTTACCTCTTTAGGTTCAAGAATTTGAATCGCGCGTCCGTATGGGAGCAATGAGTAGGGTAAGTAAAAGAGAGCTATGTCTTTTTTTAGTTTAAAATGTGCTTCCGTTTCAGTACCTTCTATAAAAGCAGGCCATAGGCTCCAATGAGATGAGAGTTCTTTAATGACCTGAGGATGTGCCTGAATTTTCACGGTGATGAATGTATCTTTGGCGTCTGAATCCGGGAGTAAGGATTTTAGAAAAAAGGAACGAACTGAAAAATTGGCAGGACGGTTGAATGTTAACTCGGTTTGCTTCAGATTGATAATGCGGTCAACACGGAAACTCCGAACTTCATCGCGCAGGTGACAATAGCCTACGATATACCATCTATTTTTCCAATGGACTAAGCCATAAGGATCTATGTTTCGTTCTGAAATAGTATTCACGTGCCCCTTTTCGTATGACATAAAAAGAGTAATGCCTTTTGCAACGGCAGCTTCTAAAGTTTGCAATGTCGCTTCTAAGGAGGGGTCAGCAGGTGGCTGAATCACATCGAACCCTTGCGTATGGCGGTTAATTAGGCTTTGTTGTGTTTCGTTGGTATAGCGGTTTAGTTTGGATATAGCCCGGTTTAGTACCTCACTATAGGGATACCCTGATTCTTGCGCGTAAATCGCTGCATGATTCAGCGCCTTTTGTTCATCAATCTCAAAGAATAGCGGAGCCTCTGTGAAATCATGGAGCAAGCTGTAACCGCCATTATGGCCGGAATCTGCTATGATTGGAACACCGCTTGCACACAAGGAATCAATATAGCGGTAAACCGTACGGATATTAATTTCTAGGGAGTCTGCTATTTCCTTAGCCGTAATCCTCCTTCCACTCTTTAATAGCCACAAGATTGATAGCATCATAGAAGACTTAGACATTCCAACCACATTCCTTTGGGGGATTTTTCCACTCTTCCATTATAAATCCCCCTTTGCCCACCTGTCACCCCAAGAACTTCGACGCCTGCCTGTCATGCCCCGACGAATTTTCGACAGGTACCTAGCACACCCCGAAGTTTATCGGCGTATTTTCGACAGGTACCTGTCACGTCTCGAAGTTTGTCGGTGGAATATCGACAGGTTACAGGCACGCCTCGAAACGCGACGAAGTTTGTCGAATGGCAGGATTTCAAAAGAAAAGGAAGAATAGTATAAAAAGTGCTAGTTTGGATGAAGGAGGGTTTTGAGTGGTTAAGTTGTTGATTGCGGATCGGGATGAGAATGAAAGGGTGGGGATTAAGTGGCTCGTGTCTTCTTATTCGATTCCGTATGAGGAAGTTTTTTTAGCGAGGACGGCATTGGAGACAATTCGGATTTTAGAAAAGGACATGCCTGAAGTGGTATGTGTGGAACTGGATATGTTTCAATCGGATGCATGGCAAGAGCTGCAGTATGCCCTGAACCGATATGCGCGCTTTTGCATAGTGATGACAGCAGAAGCAACGTTTGAACGTGCCCTGCAGGCTATTGAACTTCATGCCTACTCGTTTTGGCTAAAGCCGATCCTGCCAGATGAAATCAAGCGGGTGCTTCAACATTGCTACAAACAGGCTGAACAAAAACAATCCCGATATTCTTCTCAAATTCAGCCAACAAACACCTTGTCCTATCGAACCTTATTTGTAGAAGGGGAAGCCCCTGATTATAACGATTATTGCATTTTATTGCTGCAAACAGAAAATATAAAAGATCTGCCATTATTACGCTCCTATATAGAAGACTATTCATTTCAAATCCAGCCAAGCATCTTGCCGTTGAGTGACATGATGGCGTGTGTATTCGCACGCATGACGGGGACTGATTCCTATTTAATCCAACAAGGAAATCTGCTGCTGAAGCAATGGGAGGAACGATACCGGATTCCGATAGCAGGAATCTATTATGTGCCGAAGCAGAACGAGTCACTCCATAAATGTTATATGGAAGCGAAACAGTCGTTAGACATTCATTTTTTTAAAGGATACCGGCAGCTGACCGTTCTCAAGCAGCCGATTAAATGGGGAGAAATTGATCCATTTTTAACGCCAGAGGATCAAAGAAACTGGATAGGCATGCTAAATGAAGGAGACCTGGACAAAATCAAAAACTGGATGCATGCTGAATTTTTAAATTTTAGTCATTATTACCCTGACCCTGGGTTACTCAGGATAAGATTATCCAGTATTTTGGCTCAAGTGCGGCGCTTTATGAAGTCTTATCACTTAGATCAGGGGGAGCTTGAAATAAAATACCATCGCGTGTTTGAATCAATCCTTTACACTTCTGTTCTTTACCGGATTGTACAGGACTTTGTTTTATTTTTAAAAGAAGTGATCGATCGAGCCACCCTGCACCGTCAGGAAAAGATTTTAGATGTAACAGAAAAGGCGATTCAATTCGTTGAACAGCATTATATGGAATCAGATTTAAACCTCGAAAAGGTTGCTCAGTTTGTTGACAGAAATCCGGCTTATTTAAGCTCACAGTTATCCAGAAAAAATAAAGAGACCTTCCGGCAGCTGTTGACGCAAATACGAATCAGGCAAGCACAGGCACTTTTAAAAGAATCAGATAACACGATCCAGCAAATTGCGGATCTAACTGGGTTTTCAAACCCGAATTATTTTAGCCGAATTTTTAAAAAAGCGGTGGGTGTTTCCCCGCGAGTCTACCGTGACCAAAAGTAAATGAAGAAATCTATTATTTTTATAGTTATAAAGTGTAAGCGTTTTATTTTACTAGAATCCAGATAAAAAATGTGAAGTTTTTCAAAAAGAAGTGCTCTACTTTAAACGTTGTCCTCTCCATATACTTAAATTATCAGAATATTATAGCGAGAGGTGGCAGGTTATGAAACAAGCCCAAAAGAGAGTTATTCAAAATTACAAGGGACCCGGATTGCATGCGAAAGGATGGATTCAGGAAGCGGCTTTACGAATGCTAATGAATAATCTAGATCCCGAGGTGGCGGAAAGACCTGAAGATTTAGTGGTATATGGGGGAATCGGAAAGGCAGCCCGCAACTGGGAAGCGTATGATGCAATTATCCAAACACTTCATGAATTAGAGTCGGATGAAACTTTATTGGTTCAATCAGGGAAACCGGTCGCTGTGTTTAAAACTCATAAAGATGCGCCTCGTGTCCTAATTGCCAATTCAAATCTCGTTCCAGCGTGGGCCAATTGGGAGCACTTCCATGAGTTGGACAAAAAAGGGCTGATGATGTATGGACAAATGACAGCAGGAAGCTGGATCTATATCGGCAGCCAGGGAATTGTCCAGGGTACTTATGAAACATTTGCGGAGTGCGCGCGTACGTCTTTTAACGGCAGCCTTAAAGGCACCATCACTTTGACAGCTGGACTTGGCGGAATGGGAGGGGCGCAGCCGCTAGCCGTTACCTTGAATGGAGGAGTCGCGATCTGCATTGAGGTGGACCCAGCCCGTATTCAAAAACGCCTTGATACTAAGTATTTAGATATTCGAGTCGATGATTTAAATGATGCGATCAATACTGCGCTCGAAGCGAAACGCGAGGGAAGGGCATTATCGATTGGTCTGCTTGGAAATGCGGCAGAAATTCTGCCGAAAATGATTAAACGCGGTTTTATTCCAGATGTTTTAACAGATCAAACGTCTTCACATGACCCGTTAAATGGCTATATCCCAGCCGGGCTTTCGCTTCAAGAAGCCGACGAATTTCGCAAAGCAGACCCAGCCACATACGTGAAAAAATCAAAACAAAGCATTGCCGCTCATGTACGTGCTATGCTTGAAATGCAGCAAAAGGGTGCGGTTACCTTTGATTACGGAAATAATATTCGCCAGGTCGCAAAAGACGAGGGAGTTGAAAATGCCTTTGATTTTCCTGGGTTTGTGCCTGCCTATATTCGTCCGCAATTCTGTGAAGGAAAGGGGCCATTCCGTTGGGTGGCATTATCGGGGGATCCTCGCGATATTTATAAAACAGATGAAGTTATACTTAGGGAGTTTAGTTACAACAAACATTTATGTAACTGGATCAAGATGGCTCAGGAAAAAATTCAGTTTCAAGGTCTGCCTGCAAGGATTTGCTGGTTAGGATACGGAGAACGGGCCCGGTTTGGAAAAATTATTAATGATATGGTCGCAAACGGTGAATTAAGTGCGCCAATCGTGATTGGCCGCGATCACTTAGACTCAGGCTCTGTCGCATCGCCGAACCGTGAAACCGAAGGAATGAAGGATGGCAGTGATGCTGTAGCCGACTGGCCAATTTTAAATGCTCTAATTAATGCAGTAGGAGGAGCGAGCTGGGTATCCGTTCATCATGGCGGCGGTGTCGGAATGGGTTACTCCATCCATGCAGGTATGGTGATTGTTGCAGATGGTACGAAGGAAGCAGAAGCCCGATTAGAGCGGGTACTGACGACAGATCCAGGGATGGGAATCGTCCGTCATGTCGATGCGGGCTATGATTTGGCGATTCAAACAGCAAAGGAAAAAGGTGTCAAAATTCCGATGCTGGAATAAAGACTTTTAAACAAGTCGAAATTCCATAAGCCGGGTTCTAAAGGACGAAAATCGAGAAAGAGCAGAAAGAAAGTCCTTGAGCCGGGCTCTAAAGGACGAAAATCGAGAAAAAGCAGAAAGAAAGTCCATAAGCCGGGCTCTTAAAGGACGAAAATCGAGAAAGAGCAGAAAGTCCTTGAGCTAAGCATTAAAGGACAAAAAACATGATAGCGAGTAAAAAGGTATACACTGATGACTTTGATAGAGGAGGATTTGATGAATAACACCGTTTTTATCCGAAATGCTCACCAATTAGTAACTCTTGAAGGCGGATCCGATGCTCCGCGCGTTGGCAAGCAAATGGAAGAGCTCCACATCATTGAAAATGGCAGTGTGTGGATTGAGGGCAGAAAAATTGCAGCGGTCGGTACAGATGCAGAGCTTCTTGAAAAATTTAGCGCGCGGCTGCATGAAGCCGAGATCATCGATGCGACTGGAAAACTGGTAACCCCTGGTTTTGTAGATCCTCATACTCATCTTGTGCATGCCGGAACACGTGAACAAGAATTTAATATGCGCCTGCAAGGAGCCACTTATATGGAAATCATGAATGCAGGCGGCGGTATTCACTCAACCACAAAAGCAACAAGGGAAGCTACGCATGATCAGCTTTTTGAGGAAAGCTACGACAGACTTAATCGCTTCCTAAAGCAAGGGGTTACGACAATCGAAGCTAAAAGCGGTTATGGACTTTCATTAGAACATGAAATCAAACAATTAGAGGTCGCAAAACAATTAAACGAATATCATCCGATTGACATCGTAAGTACTTTTATGGGTGCACATGCGGTCCCTGCGGAATATAAACAAGACCCGGATAAGTTTGTTGATATTGTCATTAAAGAAATGCTTCCGCAGGTAGCTATCTCTGGTTTGGCGGAATTCAATGATGTCTTCTGCGAACGGGGCGTATTTACTCCTGAACAATCGAAAAAGATTCTTGAAGCAGGAAAGAATTTGGGACTTCTTCCTAAGATTCATGCAGATGAGATTGAACCTTACAGTGGGGCAGAGTTAGCCGCAAGCGTTGGAGCAGTTTCAGCTGATCATCTTTTAAAAGCATCGGATCAAGGAATCCGGCAAATGGCAGAAGCCGGAGTCATCGCGGTGTTGCTTCCTGGAACGGCCTTTTTTCTTATGGCTGAATCAGCAAACGGACGGAAGATGATCGATGAAGGTGTTGCGGTTGCTCTATCAACCGACTGTAATCCAGGATCATCACCAACCGTTTCACTTCCGCTCATTATGAACTTAGGCTGTTTAAAAATGGGGATGACCCCAGCCGAAGTTTTAACAGCGGTCTCCATCAACGCAGCCCATGCGATCAAGCGTGGAGCAACGATCGGAAGTATTGAGACAGGCAAACTGGCCGACATCAATATTTTTAACGTTCCAACCTACATGCACCTTCAATACATGTATGGCGAGAATCATATTGATACGGTTATAAAAAATGGCAAAAAAGTAGTCAGCGGAGGGAGCTTATTATGGCAGGATACCCATACCCTCAATTAAAACCGCCGAATTTTAGATGGCATAGACCTGAAGACACTCATGAGCCAAAAGTAAATGAATGGATTCAAACATTAGAACCGGACGGATCAGAGATAGACTGGGATCAAATCGATGTTTGTTTACTTGGCGTACCCCTTTCCAGATCATCGATCAGTGCATCGGCAGCCAGTGAAAATCCGGATGCGATTCGCAGGGCATGGAAATATTTCACGACTTATAACTTAGATGTTGATGTTGATTTAACCGAGCTGCGGGTTGTGGATTTGGGTGATGTCAGACAGCATGTGACTGATATTTCTGTTTGTCACACCAACATTAAAGAAGCAATGCTGAGTATGCAGAAATACCACCCGCAGGTTTTCCCGCTTTCAATTGGCGGCGATCATTCGATTACAGCACAGCTGGTAAAAGGGTGGAAAGAGGCCCATCCGGAGGAGCGGATTGGGATTTTACAGCTCGATACACATTTTGATTTAAGGGATCTGAGTGATAATGGGCCAAGTAATGGAACGCCGATCCGCAACCTGATCGAAAGCGGAACCATACTCGGCGCAGACGTGTATAACATCGGCTTGCACGGATTTTTTAATGCGAAATCATTAAAGGAATATGCGGACAAAATGGGTGTGCATTACACGACGTTAAGAAAAGCCAGACGAATGGGAGTCGAGAATGCAGTTGAACAGGCCTTAGCAGAGCTTGAGCAAAAGGTCGATACAATTTATCTGACTGTCGATATGGATGTGCTAGATATTGGTATAGCACCGGGTGCTCCTGCCTCTGCACCTGGCGGGATGAGAACCGATGAACTATTTGAAGCCGTCTATGTCGCCGGCCAAAACGAAAAGGTAAAAGCGATGGACCTCGTTTGTTTAGACCCTTTTAAAGATGCAGGGGAAGCGACGGTAAAAGCGGGAGTTCATGTCATGCTCTCTTTTCTGAGCGGGTTAGTTATGCGGTATAAACAAAACTAATTACACCGGAAGCGAAGATGAAAGTCTCCATTTCCGTTTGTACTAAATGAGATAAAATTTTAGCAATGAAGTAATTCGGCGCAGTTAAACTTTTTAGGAATTAAGTAAAAGTGCAACTAGGCAATCGCCTGCGCCAGCCGGCAATGGTGCTTGCCGGGTTTTCTTTACAATAAATTATCTAAAAATTCAGTTAAAAGGAGGAAAATATGGTAAATCCAAATGATGTGACCCCTTCGCTGCAGCAAAACCCCCAAGTTAGTTCGCCGTCAGGAATGATCAAGTTTTTTGTATTTAGTTTGTTTGGTATATTTATGTTTTTTATCCCGATCACCGTTAATGGGAGCTCATCGATTCCGCTAGACCACATCGTCTCATGGATGAGGAACAGTTTTCCTGAAGTAACACCATACTATGCAGCTCTTGTGATACTGCTTGGTGCGATTTATCCTTTTTACAAGAAAACGTGGAACAAGAATAGAGTGGAAGTTGTATTTTCCATTTTTAAGGTCCTCGGATTACTTGCCGCCGTATTATTGCTTTTTAAAACAGGTCCAGCTTGGCTTCTCGATCCGAACATTGGTGTCTTTTTATTTGAAAAGCTAGTCATACCGGTCGGCCTGCTCGTTCCAATTGGTTCGATATTTTTAGCGATGCTAGTGGGGTATGGACTTATTGATTTTATCGGGGTACTCGTGCAAAGAATTATGCGTCCGATTTGGAAAACACCAGGACGATCTGCCGTTGATGCAGTTGCTTCATTCGTTGGCAGCTATTCAATTGGCTTGCTTATTACGAACCGTGTGTTTAAGGAAGGTAAGTATACGATAAAAGAGGCAACAATCATAGCCACAGGATTCTCTACGGTTTCCGTTACTTTTATGATTGTTGTCGCTAACACGTTAGGGATTATGGACATCTGGAATCTATATTTTTGGACAACGCTAATCGTTACCTTCTTAGTGACAGCCATCACCGCGAGATTGTGGCCCATTACAAAAATAAGTGATGACTATTATAACGAGAAAGGCGAGCCGGAAGAAATCGTAAAAACAAAGGTACTGCAAACAGCATGGGCGAAAGCGCTAAGTGCTGCAGACCAAGCTCCATCGATTGGAAAAAACATTTGGGAAAACTTGCGCGACGGCTTTATTATGACAATGAGTATTTTGCCGTCGATCATGTCAATCGGACTCTTAGGCCTGCTTTTAGCAGAGTATACGCCTGTGTTTGATATCATTGGCTATATTTTTTATCCATTTACACTGCTTTTGCAAATCCCAGAGCCATTGTTGGCAGCTAAAGCCGCAGCTGTTGAAATTGCAGAAATGTTCCTGCCGGCTTTACTAGTAGTTGAAGCCCCATTAGTAACCAAGTTTGTGACAGCGGTCGTTTCTGTCTCATCGATTTTATTCTTTTCAGCTACAATTCCATGTATTTTATCCACAGATATCCCAATCAGCATTCCGCGTTTACTGGTGATTTGGGTACAGCGGACGATTCTTTCGCTGATTCTTGTAACACCCATTGCGTTTTTGTTTTTATAATAATAAAGAAACTCCAGCGAACTGAGGGTACGCTGGAGTTTTTTAGGTTATGTACTATTTTTCTCTCTTAATAGACAACCATACCCCAATCAGAGTAAAAATGAGACTGAAGATGGCAGCCGTAAAGAGCATGAATTGGAGACGCAGACCCTCAAGCTGCAGATATTCTGGGAGCTCTTCTTTTTCTAAAAAATGAAGCCGCTGGTCATAGTAATTAGAGGTATCGTTAATCAAGATAATAAAAAGGGCGACAAGGATTAAAGTCATTGCCCCGTATATAACATGTCTAAAATTAATCCGCATCTTGGATTCATTTGGATTCGTGTCACGTATAAAGACAAGATACGCGGTTAAAAAACCAGTCAGTAAAAAGATAAAAGCAAAAAATACATACGATAAAAGCCGGAATAAGTTCTCGGTCCCAGTGATCACATAAGTGGCGATAAAGATAAAGATTCCTAAGATAACGATAAGAATAAACAGGTCTATTTTTTTCTCTGTCTTTTCCATGATTTTCCCTCCTCTCAGTCTTCTATTATAGCAAATTGGAGGGGGTGAAGCAGAGAAATGTCGAATGATGTAATGAATATTTAAGAATTTTTAACGAACGCAGGTAGTAATAATCAGAGCGGATTGCTAAAGGACATTGGTTCCGTTATCTGTGACAAAATCGCAGATTTTCAGAATTAGCGGACACTGGATCCTTTATTTATGCAAAAACATACAATTTTTGAATGATTTATAGCAAATAAAGGATCGTATGTCCTATAATTTTTGAAAACGGACATTTTTGCGTGAATAACGGATCGTATGTCCGCAAAGAAAATCAATTTGCTAAATTCAATTGGGCAGGTTCTGTCATTCCGGCCGAATTCACTCTGCGAAAGTCGAGTGATTAAAATTCAATCCCATAAAAAAAGGCACTATCTCCATAGCACCTTTCGACTGGCAATTTTCATTCCCAAGGCTTTTGCGTGGTTATAAATTGAGCAAGCTTTTTACTTTCAGCCCTGCGGTTTTTTCGGACAAGGGCACGCTGGTCACCTGTTTCGTGTAGTTTCTGCTCTTCCGGAGTTTCAGGAATTACTTCCGGTACCGCAACAGGCTTTCCGTTTTCATCTAATGCAACAAAGGTGAGGAATGCGGTCGCAGCGATGCGGCGTTTTCCAGATAACAAATCCTCTGTAATAACCTTTGCAAAAACCTCCATTGAAGTTCTGCCCGTCCACGTAACGAACGTTTCTATACAAATGGAATCTGTCGGTAAAATCGGTTCCAAAAAGTCCACCGAGTCGGTAGAAGCTGTTACAACTTCTGCGCGGCAATGTCTTTTAGCAGAAATCGATGCAACCCCATCAATTCTTTTCATTAAAACGCCGCCAAACAGTGTATTGTGGTTATTAGTGTCATTGGGAAGAACCAGGTCAGTATGAACGACGCGCGACTCTTTACAATATTTCGGTTCCATATATATGTACACCTTCCTACTCTTTACTTCTCTTTCTTATTATAAGGATATGTCAAGAAAAAGCTATCCAAACAAAATAATTTAAAGAGAGTCTAAGAAAGAGAATATGAGAAAAATCTCTTTAACCTCTTTCACAATACTCCTTCAAATTATCCAATTGTTTTCTCGCCAATCTTTTCATTAAACCGGAAAATAAGGTCCCCATCATTTTAGCAAAAAAACTTTTATACCGAACATCATAAAATTGAATCACATTCGTTGATGCACCTTGTCCCTGAAGTTCATAGCCAATTCGCATATCAAAAGCATTAGAAATAAGCTTGTACGAAAAATAATGGGGAGCCTCAATTTTTTCAATGACGCCTTGATATGTTGTTTTTCTCTTACCTTCGATTTGATTTTGTATAAATTTTGTACCAGCGCGAACAGGTCCTTCCATATTGATCGATTGAATTTCATCCATCCAGTGCTCCCGGTGGCCAGCCTCAACGACCCGTTCAAACACTGATGCCTGATTTTTCTCAATCACGACTTGATTACGTATCATCTTTGGTTTCCTCCAAATTTTTAATACTTCTATTATACATATCAGGGGTCTAAAGTTTCTAGTTGGCGGGCAGACCACTTAATAAGAACGAACAGGGAGGATGAGCTGTAAAACGGATTCATCCTCAGGTGCAGTAATAATAATCGGTTTCATCGCCCCTGTAAAACGAACGGACACAACAGCACTGTCATGGGCTTTAAGCGCTTCAGCCATATAACTTGCATTAAATGAAACCTGCGTCTCTTCACCGTCAATGGACTCGACTTCGATGTCCTCGGTGAGATCTCCAAATTCTGGGGAGTACGATGCAATTTGGATGTCATTTATGGCATGATACATAAATTTAACCACATTGAAACTGCCTTCTTTTGCGAGAAGAGAAGCCCGTTTAATCGCTTGGGCAAAATGATGCGTGTTTATTACCATTTCTGCTTTTTGATCTTTGGAGATAAATCTTGTAATATCCGGGTAGGCTCCTTCTAATAGCCGGGCATGGAAGCGGATATTCGATAATGAAAATTGGACCTGATTTTGGCTGACAGACAATTCGACCAGTTCATTAGTGTCAGGCAGTAATGCGCGTAATTCGAGTAAGCTTTTACCGGGGACAACGATGTTAAAACCGCCCTGTCCTTCCACTGTAACCTTTTTTAACGCAAGCAAATGACTATCTGTCGCTGAACAAGTCAATATTCCTTCTGATAACCTCCAATTCACTCCGGTTAATATCGGCCGAGTCTCGGAAGCTGAAACCGCAAAAGCGGTTTGGCGAATGATCTGTTTCAGTAAGCTTGCAGAAAGAGACAGTTTTTCACGAGCCTCGATCGGTCGCAGTTTTGGATATTCTTCTGCATCTATGCCATTTAACTTAAATTCTGATTTTCCAGCCTGAATGATCGCCTTTTTACTGTTGAGCGAAATCGATATGGGCTCATCCGGCAGGTTTTTGATAATTTCATAAAACACCCTTGCATGGAGGGCTATTGCACCTTGTTCCTCAACACGTAATGATGAATCTTGAATATGTACCTCAATCGATATATTGGAGTCACTTCCCGCAAGCAGCAGACCTTTCGATGATACAGATAATTTTATACAGGTTAAAATCGGAATCGTCGTCCTTGATGAGACAGCGCGCAAGACACTCTGAACACCCTTTATTAATATCCCCTTCTCAATCGTAACCTTCATAAAAACTCCCCCTTAAAAACTGCTTTCTTCCATTATAAACGAACATTTGTTCTTAGGGAGATTTTTTATCCAAAAATTGGTGCAGCCTAAAAATGTAACGAAATTCGACTTTTTACGTCTTATACTTATAGAGCTCATGCCTGAGTTTGTGTTTTTGGTATAATAAGAGAAAGCCAAAAAAATATAGTTTTTTCAAAAAGGCAAAATACAGAGGGTGCTATTATGGATATAAATCGAATTGATAAATTGCATAAACGGAAGAAGAAGCGCAAACGCTGGGTTGTCCTGTTTGTTGTCCTCCTCTTTTTGCTTGGCGGTGCTGGGATCATGGCAGCTGAATTTTGGAGCAGCATCTATGAAACCCGTGAGCCAATTGATGAAGATTTAAAGAATGCTATAGAAAATAAGAAAAATGAGTTGGATCCTGACAGCTTACTATTAAAAGATCGGAAAAAGGGCAATGGTCCATTTACCGTACTTCTCTTAGGTGTAGATACGTATGATGCGGAGCAGGGCAGGACCGATACAATGATGGTCGCGATCGTGGATCCAAAGGATAACGAGGTGTCGCTCGTCTCAATACCGCGTGATATGCGGGTCGAAATTATCGGGCGCGGTGAATACGGTAAAATCAATAGTGCTTATGCATGGGGCGGTATCAATATGTCGATTGCTACCGTTGAGCACTTCTTAGAAATTCCGATTGATTACTATGCTACCGTTGATTTTAAAGGATTCCAAGCTTTAGTAGATGCCATAGGCGGAATTGAACTAAATGTGGAAAAAAGTATGACATTCTGGGATCGTTTAACGAAACAAAATGTTAGTTTCCAGGCAGGTCCACAAACCTTAAATGGTTTTGAAGCTCTTAATTATGCCAGATTCCGCGGCGATGCTGAAGGAGATTTCGGACGTAACCGCAGACAGCAGCAAGTCGTTTCAGCGATCCTTGATCAAACGATTGATTTGCGTAATGTAACAAACCTGACAGAAATCAGTGAAGCTCTAGGTGATAATGTTCGTACTGACATTAGTTTTACAAAAATGGTCAGTTTAGCTGGAAGCCTGAAAATGTCCGGAGACGAAGTCGAATCAATCAAATATGATGCTTACCCAACCAATATTGGCGGAGCCTCATACGTCACGATTGACGACGCTGAGCTCGAGAGATTAAAAGGAATTTTAGAAGAAAAAATGAAGAATTAAGACTGTGGTGCTCCTGTTTGTGCGGGAGCACTATTTTTTAAGGGGGACTGCCCCCCATTAATAAGGTGGTGAATGGATGATTGAAATTCAGGCAACTCTTAATCAAGTCTGTCATGTATTTAAACAGCACTTACAGGATCAATTAACAGGAATCTATCTTCATGGTTCTTTGGCGATGGGTTGTTTTCATCCATTAACAAGTGATATAGATCTTTTAATAGTGGTTTCTGAGCCACTCTCATTTTCTGCTAAACAAGCGATTGTGCGAGAGTTAGTCTCCCTTACTCCTATTTACCCGGGAAAAGGGGTAGAGATGAGTATTATTCTCGAGAAAGATGCAGCCGAACCGCTATATCCAATGCCCTTTGAACTGCATTATGGAACCGAATGGGGAGAGCGTTTTCTTCTGGACACGATGGACTTGTGTGAGGGGGGAACAGACCCGGATTTGTCGGCTCATATAGCGGTAACGATTGAGCGGGGAAAATGTTTATATGGAAAAGCGATTTCGGACGTATTTGCTCCAATTTCAAGTGAGAATTATTGTAAATCGATTTATTATGATGTGAAGGATGCCAAGGATGGCATATTACAAGATCCGGTTTATACGATATTAAATCTTTGCAGAACCCTTCAATATGTGAGGGAAAGGAAAATCCTTTCTAAGAAGGAAGGGGGAGAGTGGGGGCTTACGAATCTTTCAGATCGAGATAAACCGCTTGTACAGTTAGCGTTGGGTGCTTATGGGAATGGGGTGAAGCATTTTACATATAATGATGAGCAGTTGCTGCGTTTTGCGGGGGATTTATTGGAGGAAATTAGCATTGGTATACAGGATATTAGATAAGGGAAGGCTTTTTATCGGAAGTGAGTTCAGTTATTGAAGCGCTGAATTCGGTAAACTCGTGTTGAGTTCGTTTAAGTGGATGTCGAGTTCGGTAAACTCGTGTTGAGTTCGTTTAAGCGGTTGCTGAGTTCGGTAAAACTGTGCTGAGTTCGATTATACCAGAGCTGAGTTCGTTTAAACACGTGCCGAGTTCGGTTAAATGGGTCCGAGTTCGGTAAAACGAGTCTGAGTTCGGTTAAATCGGTACAATTTTCCTGAAAACAGGCTTAAAACTCGGTAATATCAATAATCCCCCTTCAAAAAGAAGGGAGAGATTGATATTTTACCCATTAATATCCACTAGGTCTTACAAACTTCGTACTATTCGCCTCAATACCATAATAAATATCTTCTCTTCCGCTATAAAAAACATGTACATCTACATTGCCTTTTACCGATTGGTCAGAAGCAGGCATTTGGATCGTTTCAATAAACTTATAATTATATCCGTATCCGCCGCTATTTAAATAATTTATATACTCCTCCGATGTAATGTTAATCGGTTCGTCTCTGTAGCTAACTGTCTCCCAATTATCGATTTTCCAGGCTCCATCTAAATATTTGACCGTTATATAGCCGGTGTAACCGCCGTTTCCTAGTTCGTTTACAATGCTGATACTTTTAATGACAAATAGATTTTCTTTTGATTCAATGATTTCAGATCGAACATTGAAATCCAAAGCTGGGATAGGTTGTCGCGTATCACAGTGGCAGTAAAAATCCATCAGGATATTTTGGAGGGTGCTATCGGAAAATTCCTCTGTTGCAAAGTTTAGAAAATATGGCTTGGCAATCGCATAATCAGGCTCAGTGTAATCTGGAAAGTACTCGCTATCTTTAATCGATGTCCATTTGTAGTCTGTACCTAGTTGTTTAAATGTTTCTGTTAATCCCGTTAATAATTCATTTGTGATCTCTTTAGCCTGCATTTCATTGACGATTACGCCTGGTTCTTCAGAATTATTGCCAGCCGTTCCATCTTGCAGATCGGAGCTATCTTTATCTGGTGCTCCGTCTGTTTTCTCCTGGTCCTCCTTCGCCAAACCGCCATCTGCTGAATCGTGGGACTCTTCTCCATTGGCCAAATTTTCATTAGAAGAAAACATATAATAGCCAAGGCTAAGTATTATCGCAGCGATAGCGCCTGAGAGATAAATCCTCCATTTTTTCAATTTAAATTGCCCCCTTAATATTGTTCTCCTGGAATTTGTATTCCACCTTTTCGTGAGCAAGATGAAAACAATAACTGAGAAAAGAATGGTTACAGCTGGAATTGTGTTTCCATTAATAAAGACGATAATAATTAGAAAAAGTCGCGAATCAGATTATCCCAAATTTAAAATAAGCCAATGGTACCAGGCTATAAAGTGGGTGCGGCTTAATGGGGATATGTCGGGAATATAGGCTGAAGATCCAGAATTTAGGGTAAAAGAGGGCATTGTACCAGAAGTGAGTGGAGCTATTAAGTTGCTAAGTTCGGTAAACACGAACTGAGTTCGTTTAAGTGGTGGCTGAGTTCGTTTAAACAGATGCGAGTTCGGTAAAGCAGTTGCTGAGTTCGGAAAACATGAGCTGAGTTCGATTAAACGAAAGCTGAGTTCGTTTAAACACGAACTGAGTTCGGTTAAATGGTCGCGAGTTCGGTAAAACGAGTTTGAGTTCGGAAAAATAGGTGCCCGTATTCCTGAAACCGGGTTAGAATTTAGTATTTATAAAAAATCCCCCTCCGAAAGAAGGGGGAGTTCATAGTTCTCGATATTAAAAGTCTAAATTACTGATACTTTTCTAAATCGCTTTCCGTAATACTCAAACTATAGCTGCTATTGGCGGCAATGCCAAAATAGTAATCATAGGTTTCGTTGTAGAATACATGGACATCAATTTCACCTTCAATGGCATTCTCATACATCGGTTCTCCATCGAAACCAATCACACCCGTCATTTTGATCGTTTTTACAAATGTTAGTTTGTCATCAGCTTCATAATAGAGATCTCGATAGGATAGATATTCATCGGCAGTTAGGTTGATTGGTTCATCGGAAAAGTTATTCCATTGCCAGTGATCTATTTTCCATTTTCCATCCTCATTTTTAACCGTTAGATATCCTGTTAATCCGCCGTTGCCCAGCTCATTCGCAATGCTAATTCCCTTAATCACAAACAGATTTTTATGCACCTCCAGAACTTCTGCCCTCACATCCAGGTGTAAATCCGGAATAAACAATTTATCACAGAAACAATAATATTCCATTAAAATACCCCGCAGTGTGCCAACAGTAAATTCTTCTGTTGCATAGTTTAACAGATGCGGTTTGGCTATCTCAAAATCTGGTTCTGTATACCCTGGTTGCTCCCAGTCATCTTGAACTGACGACCATTTATATTCCTCGCCTAAACGCCCAAATGTCTCTCTTAATCCCGATAATAAATCATGTGTGATCGTGATTGCTTGCGCCTCATCAACTAGTTCTCCCGGTCCCTCAGCGTTATCATCGCCAGTATTCCCCTCATCATCAGCTTGCGGATCCTCATTGACGGCACCACCGCCGCCAACCAGGTCAGCAGGTTCTTCTCCGTTCGCATTATTTTCATTGTTATATGAAAAGATAAGATATCCGACACTGAGCACCATGAGAATGGTTGCTGAGATATAGACACCCCATTTACCCCATTTTTTCAATTTATTAGCCCCCTTGAAACTTTCTTTTTGTTTTTTCTTTATGGTTTTAGTACGATATTTCAATAAAGATAATTCCAGCTTTTTCTAAAATAAATATATCATTGCTGGCTGCACCAAGTTGCCTAAACCACCACCTAAGGCGTTAAATCTATCTTCCACTAATGAGACGCTCAAAAAATGAAAAAAGTTGCTAACAGACAAGCCTAAAATTTATGGGGGTAAAATCGATGAAAATCAAAGGGATTCACCATGTTTCAGCGATTACGGCAAACGCCGAACGTAATTTTAAATTTTACACAGAAGCATTGGGAATGAGACTAGTTAAAAAAACGGTCAATCAAGATGATACATCGGTATATCATTTGTTTTATGGGGATGAAAGGGGTAACCCGGGAACAGAGCTCACTTTTTTCGAAATCCCGATGGCAGCTGGGAATCATCCAGGGGTACATAGTATTTCTTCAATCTCTCTAAGGGTTCCCAATGATAAAGCATTGACCTACTGGAAAGAACGATTTGAAAAGCTGCAAATAGCGCACGAGGAGATTAAAGAAAGAGCGGGACGGGCCACCCTTGCTTTTCAAGACTCTGAGGGACAACGCTTGGTTTTGGTATCCGATCAAAATAACAGGGGAGTTAAAGGCGGGGAGCCATGGGATCGAAGTCTGGTACCTGTAGAATATGGGATTCTTGGCTTGGGTCCTGTTCAGCTCACAGTTCCTTTAGCCGCGCCAACCCAGCAAGTGTTAGAGGACCTGCTGGGCTTCCGCGAAGTTGGAACTTTTCCGGCTTATGAGGAAGGGCAACGCGATATTATCGTGTATGAGGCAGGCGAAGGGGGGACTGGCGGAGAAGTACATATTGAAGAAAGAACGGATCTTCCGCCTGAACGACTGGGCCGAGGCGGAGTCCACCATGTTGCCTTCCGCGTCGAGGATGAAGAGGAATTGCATCAATGGATTGAAAAAGTAAAAACATCTCGATTACCGAACTCTGGTTTTGTTGAACGCTTTTATTTTAAATCCCTCTATTTTAGAGAGAGGAACCGAATTTTATTTGAACTGGCGACAGATGGCCCCGGATTCGATACGGATGAAGACATTGAACATTTAGGAGAATCCTTGGCATTGCCGCCCTATTTAGAAGATCAAAGAAATGTGATTGAGGCAAAGCTCAAACCGTTAAATACGAATAAATCTTAAGCAAAACAGTACCTCATGGTATGCCCGTGAGGTTCTTTTCTGTGTCAGTACCAAAATGACTAACAGGTTAAGCGAAAAAAATGTATAATTATGTTGCAAAATGTATAAAAATGAGGTAATTTAAAATAATGAATAGTTCTACTAGTTTAAGAAGTTAGTATAATCCAATTATTAAACAACAAGGGGGAAGAGAACATGAAGAAAAAACCATTCTTTTTACTGGCAATTATTTTAGGACTTATCTTCGTTTTGGCTGCTTGTGGAACCAGCACTAGTGAAGAAACTGCAACATCTGGGGAAACAGCTGGAACGGAACCATTACGTGTCGTTACAAATGCCGCATATGCGCCATTTGAGTACATGGAAGGCGATAAAATTGTCGGTTTTGATATTGATTTAATCAATGCCCTTGCAGAAGAAGCAGGGTATGAAATTGAAATTGAACATGTCGGCTGGGATCCTCTTTTCGTAGAAATCGAGTCTGAAAGAGCCGATTTAGCTATTGGTGCGATTACGATTAATGATGATCGCAAACAAACCTATGATTTTTCTCATCCATACTTTTTATCAACGAATAAAATTTTAGTGCCAGAAGATAGCACGATTCAATCAGGAGAAGACTTGGTAGGCTTAACGGTTGCTGTGCAAGGCGGAACTACAGGGGATGCAGCCGTTGAAAAATTATTTGGAACCAATCATCAAGACATTAAAAAGTTTGAAGATAATAACTTAGCGATTCAAGAGCTGCTGCAAGGCGGAGCAGAAGCCGTTGTTGCGGATAACACGGTAGTAGAAGAGTATGTTAAAAACAATCCTGATCAAAAATTAAAAGTGGTAGAGGATAGCAGCAGTTTTGAACAAGAATTCTACGGATTCATGTTCCCGAAAGGAAGCGAATTAAAAGCAGATTTCGACGAAGCTCTCAATACTCTTTTTGAAAATGGCACATATGCTGAAATTTATGAGGAATGGTTTGGAGTAGAACCGGATCTAGAAACGATTAAAGCTCAGCAATAAGGGGCCATTCAAGGAATAAAAGAATGCGTAACTTTCCGTCGAAAGTTACGCATTTTTCTGTAAAAAACCTCCTAGGAGCTTGTCTCATTAAAAGTTAGGCATGATTTTCATTCACATCTTGAATGACCCAATGATCAGCCTGTTTAACAAATATGACTTCTAATTGAACATTTCCGTGCAGGTCACTGGTTTGTTCCTGTGTGAGACGATACTCTGTGCCGCTTACTTTTTCAAGGTTATAGTCCTTTGTTTCATCCAGTGTAACTGGACCATCCATTGGAATGATGTATACACCGTCCTCCTTATCTTCATAACGGAGGTCAGCCACTTCCTGAGCAAATTCACGGGTTAAAAACTTTTCAGCTTCTGCTACAATTTCTTCTTTTGACTGAAATTCCTGGACTTTGTACTGTTCATCCGCTGCGAACTTTCCCTTAGAGGAGGCTAAATCACGATATTGGGCCATTAATTCATCTACTGCCAGATGCTCCTCTTGTCCATCTTGATTTCCCTGGTTTGTTGGGTCTTCTTCCTCGACTGAAGGATCGTTTTCGTTTGGCTCGTACTCATCATTGGGGTCTGGGTTAACTTCAGCGTTTTCGTCAGCCTGTCCACACCCGACTAACAGGAAAGGTAAAAGAAGTGCGACGAGCAAGATTCGTTTCATGTGTTTCCCTCCTCGTTTATTGGCAATTCTTCTTTTATTTTCCCCAAATATTACCTAATAATGCGGACAAAAGAAAGGGACAAACGGCCGAAGTTCGTCCTTCTTAAGATAGAAAATACTTCCAATATCCGTAGCTAATAAACGTACCTACCCAAGAAATAAACCCAAACACAATCACGACTGCATTTTCTGTCCAGCCATATTTTAATGAAAAATGATAATGGATCGGGGTCATCTGAAATACTCTTTTTTGCGTACGTTTATAAACGAATACTTGAATAACAACCGAAAGCTGTTCGGCAAAATAAATAAAAAATAATAATGGAATAATGATTTCAACTTTTTCTATAATAGCTAGAAATGCTAAAGAACCTCCTATGGCAAGGGAACCGGTATCACCCATAAATGCTTTTGCCGGAAATATATTAAACATAAGAAAACCTAAAATATTGGCAATCATAATCAGGCAAAAAACTTGAATTTCCGGTATATCTGATATGACAAAGAAGAAAAAATACGTAGGGATCGCGACTACGCCTAATAACCCGTCCATTCCATCGGTAAAGTTAAT
This sequence comes from Bacillus oleivorans, assembly GCF_900207585.1. Lineage (GTDB taxonomy): Bacteria > Bacillota > Bacilli > Bacillales > JC228 > Bacillus_BF > Bacillus_BF oleivorans. The sequence goes on from NZ_OAOP01000001.1 coordinate 647,603, forward strand.
TGCATTTGTTGACCCGACAACAAAGACAGCCATAGTCAGTAAATAAATGATAAAAGGAAAATCAATTGACCAGTGATTAAAAAGCTGAATATTTGTATCTAGTCCTAATTTGGCCGTAATGATGTAAAGCAGTAACCCCGTAACAATAAATTGAAGAATCAGTTTCATTTTTCCTGACATCCCATTAGGGTCTTGCCTGGAAGCCTTCCAATAATCATCTAAAAAGCCAATGACACTGTATAAGACAAATGCTGTGCATAAAAATAACATCACTTCGCTTGATGAATAAATAAGTGCGATGATAATACCCAGCAGAAAAATACTGCCAGTCATAAGTGGTGTTCCATGTTTTACTTGCTGCTCTTCCGGGAGCTCTTTGCGAATCGGCTGCGTTAATTGTAACTTTTTCAGGTACTGGATCAGGAATGGACAAAGAAGAAGTACAAGTGCGAGCGTTACGGCAGCCGGAAGAATAACCTCAAACACTATCGAAATCCGCCTTTCTATAAGGATAAAAACTGGTATTATATGAATATCTTACCAAATAAGTAGAGAAGTGTCGAATTGTGTCGGGAATTTATTTTTTAACTAAGTATTTACAAAAGAAAGTACGAGGCTTATACTAGATAAAATTTACCAGAAACAGGAGGAATGTAAGTTGGTGAATAGAAAATCCTTTCCTTTTACAAACTCAATCGGGAATACGCTTAAATGTACTCTATTGACTCAAGATGATCAAAATCGGAAACTTGCAATCTTACTTCCCGGTGCAGGCTACAATACAAAAATGCCAATATTCTATTACACAACTTCCCTATTTCTTGAACTTGGTTTTGATGTCCTCCTTATAAACTATGACTTTTCAGGAAAAGAGTACGAAAAAGTTTCAAATGATGAGTTATTCCGATGTGTAAGGAAAGATGTTTTGGCGGGCTATGAAAAAGTAAATCCAGGGGAAAACTATCAGGATTTTGTAATAGCAGGTAAATCATTGGGAACGATAGCAATGGCTACCCTCTTTGATGAAAAGAAAGAAATCGGACAGGCAAAATCGATTTGGCTGACACCTTTAATTCATAATGATTATGTATTCAATCATATGAGCAACGCCAAGCAAAAGTCTTTAGCTGTGATTGGAACAGAGGATTTTTGCTATCGGGAAGAAAGATGGACCATACTCAAGCAAATGTCCAATTTCGAAACTTTGCTTATTGATCGAGCAGACCACAGTCTAGATCGAAAAGGGGATGTTCTTTCTTCTATAGAGGCCTTAAAGGAAACAATTGAACAAATGAGACGGTTTGTAACAGAATAGAGGAGATTACAGCAGATGGAAACGAATACAAGTATATTAAAACCATTTCCAGCCCTAGAAACAGAGCGGCTGATTTTACGACCTCTTACTTTAGCAGATAAAGAAGCGATTTTCGATTATTCTTCCCGGCCAGAAGTAGCCCAATATGTAACATGGGAAACACATAAAACATTAAGTGACTCGGAGGCTTTTATCGATTTTGCTTTAAACCAGTATGAAGCTGGCGGGGTTGCACCATGGGGAATGGTGATCAAGGCAACCAATCAACTGATCGGGACGATCGATTTTGTCTCCTGGAATCAAACCCACGGATATGCAGAAATCGGCTATGTTTGTTCTCCAGATCACTGGGGGAAAGGCTACACACCAGAAGCGGGAAAAGCATGCTTGAGCTTTGGTTTTGAAAAAATGGGCCTAACCCGGATTCAGGCACGGACCTTTGCAGAAAATGAAGCATCCCAAAGAGTTCTAAAGAAGCTGGGCATGACGTATGAAGGAACGATGAGAAAGTGGATGAAGGTTAAAGGCAAGCATTGGGATTTGACGATGTACTCGATATTGAGGGAAGAGTATGAGACTCAGGAATAACTGATAATTGGCAGCAGTTTATTCCTTATTCACAAATAAATTGGATTTTATTTGAAAATTTCTTGCTTTACGAAATTCAATCGATTATGATGGAAATGACAAAAAACGGAAGGGTGACCAGGGGACAATGAACAATTAATCCTATTTGCATGAAAAAATTCGTTAACCACATACGATCATTTTTTTTCTGGATAGGATTAGTTTGTATTTTGAGATACAGTTCAACGTGTTCATTGTTTCCATTTTGATGGAAAAATTGTGCCCTTGACATGTACTTCCTCCTGTCCAGAAACTGCACAGGAGGTTTTATTTTTGGAACAACAATCAGTTAGTGTTCAACCTGCAGGCCTTTTTCGTAATCGAGTTTTCCGGGCCATTATTGTTTCAGGTTTATTTTTGCAAATGGGAATTTGGATTAGAAACTTTGCTGTTTTGCTTTTTGTGATGGAGCAGACGAATGGAGATGCTTTTGCTGTTTCAATGATATCCGTTGCCGAATTTGCGCCAATCTTTATTTTTTCCTTTATTGGCGGCACGTTTGCTGACCGATGGCAGCCAAAAAGGACGATGGTTTGGTGTGACATTTTAAGTGCCATCTCCGTATTTGCGGTACTAGTTACTCTTATTTTTGGAACGTGGCAGGTTGTGTTTTTTGCAACCCTCATTTCGGCGATTCTATCTCAGTTCTCACAGCCTTCAGGGATGAAGCTATTCAAAATGCATCTGCCTGAGGAACAAATTCAAGCGGGAATGTCTCTTTATCAAACGATGTTTGCGGTATTTATGGTGTTAGGCCCGATTATTGGAACGTTTGTTTTTCAATCGTTTGGAATTCACATCTCTATTGCCATTACCGGAACCGCCTTTTTGCTTTCTGCAATAGCCCTTGTTTTTCTGCCGCCAGACCGGAAAGTAGAATCAGATGCTGCAGTAAACACATTGTGGCAGGATATGAAGAGCGGGGTTCAGTATGTATTAAGTAAAAAAGAATTAAGTTTATTAGGCTTATGCTTTTTATTAGCCGGACTCGGGCTGGGATTTATTCAGCCGCTTTCGATCTTCCTTGTCACCGAACAATTAGGCTTGCCTGAAGAAAATCTTCAATGGCTGTTTATGGTCCATGGTGTGGGAATGATTTTAGGCGGAGCTTGTGTGATGATGTTTGCTAAAACAGTCCCGCCGCAGCGGCTGCTCCTGTTTGGAATGCTTGTAAATGGTATTGGCATAGCCGTAATGGGACTGTCTACCAATCTGTGGCTTACATTAGCAGCTGAGTTCATTAACGGGTTAATGCTTCCATGTATTCAAATCGGGATCAATACGATGATTTTACAAAGAACAGAAGAAGCATTTATTGGCCGGGTCAATGGAATCTTAAGCCCGCTATTTACAGGCTCCATGGTTCTAACGATGAGTTTCGCTGGAGTACTGAAAAAAGAATTCTCACTTGTAGCTATGTTTGAAACATCCGCTATCCTGTTTTTGATTGGAATGTTATTCATGCTGCCATTATACAATCAGAAAATGGCATCCAATACACAGCAAGTGCTGGGTTCGCAGGAATAAAAATAAAGGGGCTGTCTGATAAGTCTCTAAAATAAAGCAGGTGGAGAAAAATGAGTTGTTTTTCTCTACCTGCTTAAATATTTTACATATTTTTAATGTTGTAACTATGTTGATTGAAGCGCCTGAAGCGCAAATCAACAGGCAAGTTCAACACAACCTTTAAAAAAACCAAAATTAAAAGGGCTACTAAAAAGTCAGTTACCAGATCTTTTTGGACAGCCCCTTTTTACATCGTGATACATATTGCCGTGAAACAATAAAACCGAGGCGTGCCAGGCACGCCCCGAATGAGCAGAGACACCTTTATAATTAGGCACACCGCTATATTTCTGTATTGGCATCAAAAACAACTAGCCCGCCGTCAGGTTCGAATTCGGAGTATGGGGACCAGTAGAGCCCATCGACTTCCCATTGGCCGGTTTCGAAGTTGTAGAGGACACCATAAGAACGGAAGTCGCTATCGGTTTCTGTCGTAATACTTTCTACAAATTCTGGAGTTTCCTCTTCTGCATAAGAGGCAGGATAGACATCGCCAGTCCAATCAATCTTACCGTACGCATCAACATGGATATAATCTTCTTCAGTGTAAAGTTCCATTGTGTCGAGGTCAACTGTAACCGTATCAAGACCAGTTCCGTAATAAACATATTCCGAGTCAATATAATACTGGACTTCGGCTGCCAGATCTTCTGCATAAAACGGAGTTGCGACGATATGAGCCGGATCTAAAGTTTGTAAGCTCAAAAATCTCTGAACTTCAAACGTATAAATCGCTTCAGCCACTTGGTTTCTCATATCTTCTGTCATAGGGTCAATGCTGAGATCATAATACGTATCGGTGATTTCAAACTCTTCACTCTTTACCGTACCCCATGGGAATTCCTTTTCCATATAAATCGTATGGGAACCGTCTAAATCAATCGGTCCAATAGTTCCTAATTCCCACACGGTCCCTGCATAATTTCCGTCAATATACAAACCGCCATCTCCATGATTGGAAAAAACCTCGACATAATAACCTTCAAGCCACATGTCTACGTAAATATTTTGGCCAGACTGATCAAATAGGTTAATATTTTCCTCATGATCAAGTGACGCTAATTCTGATTGATATTCAACTTTTATCGTATATTCACCTGGAAGGTAAGGTCCATATGTATCTACAAAATAATCAGAATCACTTTCTCCTACTTCTTTTCCATCTATGAAAATTTTTGCTCCCGCATAATTCGTTTCAATTTCAAAATAATACGGAAGCAGCTGAATTTTATAATTATCAAACAGCAAAAATTGTTTTCCGGATTTCTTCAATAAAACCGTCGCTTCTTCATACAGTTCCACTTGCGGGTCGTCTAAATTCTTTGCTTGCTCTCTTAAACTCTCCAGCAAATCTTCCTTATAAAAAGGATCATCATTGACGTATTCGATGAAATCCTGAATGTTTGATTCCTTTACTGCAACATTTGCATCATAAGAAGAAACATACTTCATTAATGCTTTTTCATCTTTTTCTTCTAACGCTTGCTCGAATCGATCAAGACGGTACTCAACGCTCGCTATATGCTGCAGCACAAAGTACGCTACAACGAGCAGCACTACTGCAACACCGCTTGAAAGCAGGACAATTTTCTGTCTTTTAGACATTGGTTTGGGTGGGGCAGTGGTTTCTTCAACAGTAACAGTTACTCCTGAATTTGAGGCGGATGTGGATGTGCTTCTGCTAAGCGGTTTTCCACATTCGGGACAAAACTGCTGATCTGAATTCAACCCATGTCCACAATTTGGGCAAAAACTCATGGCTTTCCTCCTGTGTAGGTATAAAGTATGATATCTAGAAGATATTATCATATTTTGTCGAAAATTGGTACAATTCTCAAGGATTTCTAAAAAAATATTACAACTAGATTACAAAAGCCTATAGCGACAGGGGAAAACTGCTTGATAGGGAAGATTAAAGCGAAAAGGGATCTGACTTTATTGGAAAAAAGTTATAAAGATAAATAGTGTTGTATTTTTATTCACCCGATGGTATGATAGCTTTTGTTGATTAAATAACCATTAATATTAAAAAAATAGATCATAATAACAACATGGATATAGCATAAGAGGTGAAACAACAATGGAAAAACCAAAACAAATTCAAATACAAAAAGCAAACCCATCGCTTAAAGCCTATTCGGCGGCAGATTATTTAAATTTTATCATCCCATCTATTATTGGTGTGTTCTTATTTATGGTACCGATCACAGTTGATGGAGGTATGACGATCCCTGTTGCACTATTAGCAGGAGAGTTACGTGAGATTCTTGCTGAAATCATTCCTTATTTAGCTACAGTCTTTATGGGAGTAGCGGCAATTGGTTCTATAATAGCAAAAGCAATAGAACCAAGAAATCCTGTTTTAAAAACATTATTTTCAGTAAACTGGTTTTGGCTTGCTGTAAGATTGATAGGATTTATTCTTGCGATTATGACCCTGTTTCAATGGGGCAGTGAAGCAATTTATTCAGGAAATACAGGCGGACTAGTCTTAGATCTTATTGTTTCCTTATTTACGATTTTCTTATTTGCAGGTCTATTTCTTCCATTATTATTAGATTTTGGTCTTCTTGAATTTGTCGGAACCTTACTGATTAAAGTAATGAGACCTGTATTCAAGCTTCCAGGCCGTTCATCGATCGACGTTTTAGCTTCATGGGTAGGAGATGGAACGATTGGTGTTGTTTTAACTGACAAACAATATCAGGATGGATTCTATACGAAGCGTGAGGCAGCCATTATCGGAACCACATTTTCTGTAGTATCGATCACGTTTAGTATTACTGTGCTCGAAACGGTTGGTCTTGAGCATTTATTTGGACCTTATTATTTAACCATTGTAATTGCAGGTTTAGTTGCAGCACTGATCATGCCTAGAATTTGGCCGCTTTCAAAAAAACCTGATACAACTTATGAAAAAGCCGTGCAGCAGCCTGATGAAGAAATTCCGGCTGACGTGAATTTAGTAAACTGGGGACTTGCGCAAGCAGCGAACAAAGCATCAAAGACTAAGAATTATGGGGCTGTTATAAGCTCTGGATTTAAAAATGTATTAGACATGTGGATTGGTGTTATTCCAGTAGTTATGGCTTTCGGGACCATTGCCTTGATTGTGGCTGAATACACGGACTTTTTTGTTGTACTCGGTAAACCAATTGAACCGATTTTAGCTTTCATGCAAGTTCCTGAAGCTTCGGAGGCAGCCCAAACCGTTTTAATCGGGTTTGCTGACATGTTCCTTCCATCGATTTTAGCAAGTGAAATGATTGAAAGCTCGATGACATTGTTTATTATAGCGGCCCTTTCTGTAACGCAATTAATTTACATGTCTGAAGTTGGGGGACTATTAATGGGATCGAAAATCCCGGTTAACTTCCTCGACCTAGTTGTTATCTTTTTATTAAGAACCATTATCACTTTACCAGTAATCGTCATTGCTGCTCATATTATTTTCTAAAATATCAGCTATGAAACCCTTCCAGACTTTATCATCAGGAGGGGTTTTATTGCTTTTTTATATAAAGAAGTAAAATAAAACTTTTTTAAATTACGAAAAATGGTATTTTATAAATAGGAAGAAATATCTACCGTTTTAGTCTGATTGTCATGAAGGAAAAGGCTAATGTGTATCGAATACTTAGTGATACGAAAAAATATTGGGGGACTACATAATGAAGCTCGGTGAACTTCTGCTCCAAATATCATATGAACTTCAATATTCTCCCGAAGATTGGGCTAGGATATTGAATGTTTCTGCTGATGAGGTTAACGGATACTTTTTAGGAACAAAGGAACTGCCGGTTCTGCCTTTTTTTCATTTAATTCATAATTCTTATTCAGATTATGAAAAAAAGAAATACATTTTTTCTGTTCATATGGACTCCATCCAATCAGCTTCTAATTTCCTATATGCCATGGAGCTGACGGAACAGTCGGGAGAGACTGAGAGCTTGATTAGGATTATAGAAAAGGCTATGAAATCAGAGGATCCTCGTGTTCAGGAATGGGCGGAAATGTATGCTTTATCGCTTAAGCGAGATGAGATGTTTGAGGATGATTTGCTATATACGGCAAAAAAAGCGACTTTAAAGAGCAGTGAAATGAAAATACTCCTCGAAACGATTAGAACCCAACTTCTTCGAAAGATAAATGCCAATATCACCATCGATAAACTTGCAGATGAATATTCCCATCACCTTGAAAAAATTGAAAACAACTTTTTTAAATCAGCATTTAAATTAAGACTTCATGTTAGTACCATCTATAGTACTCTCCGGTTGAATTTGGTTGGAAAAGTCCGAAGAATCGGTGAAATGTATTTAAATGATGAAGAAACAAAAGTGTATTTTCCGCTTCGTCACTGTTACATTCTTCACTATTATGCATTGTCATTTTTGTATGAGGATCCTTACAGAGCTTTAGAACTAATCGACGAAGCCAACGACATTTTAAAAACCATACAAAACAGCCGGGCAAGGCATTATCTCAATGAAAATGGAAAAACGAAAGCATTTATTAAAAATGTCTGGGAGATGGATCAGCCTGAGCCAGATGACATTCCAGAAAAAATTCATTACTGTATCGCAAATGGGGATATGAAAAAAGCCCAGGCCCTATTAATCGACCTGGAAAAAGTTCAGCCTTTAACTCCATTTCAGGATTACTACTGGGGTGTCGCCTTTTCCGATGAAGAAGCCTTACAGAGATCCTATGAAACGTTCAGGTCCAACGGGGATTTTTTCTTTGCCGTACTTCCGATAAGGGCCTTATCGAAAATGTCTTTAGAAAAACTAAAAGAAAAGCAAATAAAGAACTAGATTGCTTTTGGATAGATCTAGTTTTATTTTTTTTAAGAAATCGGTCACGAAATTCCTCCATACTGCGTCTTAAGGTTAAAACGAGCAGGAGGAATTTTTTATGACTATAGTAACTGATCAATCTTATGATTCTATTATCATTGGCGGGGGATTGGCTGGGCTGGTTTCTGCAAACTATCTAGCACAGCAAGGGAAAAAGGTAGCAGTGATTGAAAAAGGAAAGAAGCTCGGCGGGAGAGCTGCGACAACATTTGTCCAGCAATCCTATTTAAACCTTGGGCCACATGCTCTTTATATAAAAGGTGCGACATACCAAATTTTGAAGGAACTGGGGATTCATCCTGCCGGAAGAAAGCCTCAGTTAAACGGCAAGATAATCCTTGAAGGTCAAACGCATCCTTTCCCATCTTCTCCTTTAGCTTTACTCAAATCAGACTTTTTGACATGGAAGGAAAAGCTGGAATTTATTAAGATTTTCTCTCAACTTCTGAAAGCCGAGTGGAGCAAAGCGGGGGACGTTTCATTTACAGACTGGCTCAATGAGAAACGATTATCCAGGAAGAATAGGATCGTGCTTCAGTCGCTTTTAGCCATCTCCAGCTATTGTAGTGAGAGCGATTTAGTTTCTGCCCCGTATGCGATTCGCCAGCTTCAGCTTTCTATAAAGGGCGGTGTCCTCTATTTAGATGGCGGCTGGGAAACTTTGATCGAATCTTTGGAGAATCTGGCTCAAAAAAGAGGAGTTTTGTTTATAAAAGGTGAAATGGTAAAGAAGATCAAGGGAAGCTTTCCTGCTTTTCAAATCGAGCTTTCTTTGGGCAGACAGGTTGGAGGGAAGACGATTATAAATACTGCACCCCCTCTAGAACTGCAAAAAATAGCAGAACAGAGTGATAAGTTTGCTTTTCTGTCAAAACTCAAGCCGGTTAAAGGGGTTGCTTTAGATCTACTTTTAGAAAAAGATGAAACGGATCGAACCAGTTTTAGTTTTGATGCCGACCATTTCATTTACTTTTCTAATCATTCAAGAGCAGCTTCCTTAAGTGAACAGTATGAAGTAGTTCATGTGTTTGGATATGGACCCACTGCTAGCCAAGAGCAAATGGAGGAATTTTTAGACCGAATTTTGCCGGGCTGGCGGGAAAGAAAGGTCTACTCACGGTACCTTACAAATCTGGCTGTAAGCAATGCGTTTCCAAATCGAACTACAATGAGGATATTTGAAAAATCTTCACGCGTAGTGGAAGGTTTGTTCCTGGCAGGGGATTGGTGTATCGATGAAGGAATTCTGGCAGATGCCTCTGCTTCTAGCGCAAAAAGAGCAGCAATGGAAGCTGAACAATGGCTAAGAGGTGAAAATAAAAGTGAACATCGAAGCGTTATATAACGAGTACAAACCATTACTTTTCTCGATTTCGTATGGCATGCTCGGAACCGTCCAAGAGGCGGAGGACATTGTTCAAGAAATCTTTCTTACCCTGCAGCAAGAAAAATTGGATCATGTCCAAAATCTAAAAGCGTATTTATCGAAAATGGCGACAAACAAGTGCATAGATTCATTTCGTTCTGCCCAGAAAAAAAGATTGGTATATGTGGGCGAATGGCTTCCAGAACCAATCAGCGGCCGCTTCAATGAAGTCGAGGAAGCCATTGAGAATCGGGACCTGTTAAGCCTCGTGTACCTAAAATTGATGGAAGACCTGACGCCAAATGAAAGAGCAGTGTTTTTACTAAAAGAGGGCTTTTCCCTCGCACACGCCGAAATCGCCGATATGCTAGAAACCAATGAAACCAATTGCCGAAAGCTTTATTCCCGCGCAAAACATAAAATCGGAATGAGTACAAAGGGCCGGTTTAATGTGAAAGAGAATCGGGAAGTAATTGAAGCGTTTATTCATGCCTTTCAAATGGGGGAAATTGATCGAGTCCTTGGGCTGATGAGTCCCGATGTCATACTATATTCCGATGGCGGCGGCGTTGTGAAAGCAGCAATCCGGCCAATTGAAACCGTTCAGCGTGTCCTACTCTTTTTACAAGGAATCTATGGAAAACGCCCTGAAACAATGACCTTCGAAATCAGCATGGTCAACGGCCAGCCTAGTGTGGTCAGCAAAATAGATAACGAGACTCATAATGTCATTTCTTTCGATATTGCAGAAAACCGAATTCATGCCATTTATATAGTTGTATATCCAGAGAAATTGCGGAATGTTTGAGGAGATAGGACAGGGTGTGTGGCGCCCTGTCTTTTGTTTGTTAGTGGTCTGAGGTTGTACAATTGCTTTGGTAGGGTTGTCGGTTAAAATGGGTTTCTTATCGGTCAAAATTTTGTTCTATCAGTCAAAATGAGTTTTTATCGGTCAAAATTGCTATCTTTCAGTCAAATCCAGGCGTCTATCGGTCAAAATTGCGATTCTATCGGTCAAATCGGTGGTTTTATCGGTCAAAATTGGTTTCTACGGGTCAAAATCTAGTTCTATCAGTCAATATCCATTTCTATGGGTCAAAATCTAGTTCTATCACTCAAAATTGGTTTCTACGGGTCAAATTCACGTTCTATCAGTCAAAATCAGTTTCTACAGGTCATAATCTGTTTTATCCTCAATCAGTTTCAATGGGTCAAAGAAACAACCCGTTTTACCGGTTAAAAATTACTTCGATCAGTCAAAAACAGCTCCAGCGGCGGCCTATGATAAACCGTGTATTTTCCAGAGCCCGAAGCAGGAAGGTTCATGGATTGTAAAAGGTTTTTTACTACGGTAGGGGAGTTTATTTTCAGAAAATCTCTGCACTCTTTATTGGTGATGGTGGGGCTTATTAAAAAAAGGGAATCAAGAATAGCTTGTGTGTGGGCCATTTTATCTTTTGCCTCGCATTTTGGACATAGCCAGGTACCATAAACCCGATTCATTGAGAAACCTAAGCAACTAGTACACCGGACGCCCCTAATTATATCGGAACTAGGAATCTTATAGATATTTAATAAATTTGGAAAATACTTAGTGTGTTCTTTCACTAGTTTTTCACTGATGGAACGCAGCTGCTTTTCAGTGATCAAGGATCGTCCGTATTTCTTTTGTATCAGTACGATGGCTTCGGTCAAGCTTTCCAGATGAAGAATTTTATTAAATATCGGTTTACTTTCAGGAGATGCTTCAATAATGGTGGCTTGATTCGTATTGACAATATAAAATTCAATGGGAATGGAAAGGTTGAAGTTTTTTTGGAGCCATTGGTTCAGCAGATGCTTTTGTCGGGAAGCTTGATGAAGGGGGTTCGGAAATCGTTCCATTTTTTGACTATACTCGCGGATCAGTTGATCATAATTGGGGTCAAACCGGAGAATACCTGCGATGTTTTTGACTTCTAAGATTAAGGCGAAGAAAGGGGATAGGATTAAGGTGTCGATTTGAAAATAATGACCTCTGAACGGAAGACGCAGGTTGTGAAAAACGGTGAGGGAGTAGTCATGCAAGTGGCTTAAATGATAATCTAAATTTTGTTCCCCATAAAAACCGGCTTTTCTCCACATTAAATTTTTTTCAATGTCCTGCCTTTTTCTATGGTTTTGATAGAATTTCGTGTAAATAAAGTTCAATGGGTGTTTCTCTTTTCTTATAAATATTCAATATTACATCATCTCCTTTACATTTTCTAAACTAATTCTGCAAAACTACAAAAAATCCTCCCCCAAAAACACTGGAGGAGGATCAACTATCATAATCAACCACGCTTATAAGATGCAAACTCTTTCTCCGAGCAATACACAAAATGCCCCGGAGAAACCTCTCTCATTTTTACTTCTTCGCCTTCTTCATAGCCGTGGACACTTGGATCGTAAACTTTCCGTCTCCGCAGGCGTTCAGTTTCTGGATCTGGACGCGGGATCGCGGATAGAAGGGCCTGCGTATACGGATGTAATGGATTGCGGTAGAGCTCATCACTTGGAGCAAGCTCGACTAATCTGCCAAAGTACATAACGCCAATCCGGTCACTGATGTATTTGACCATCGATAAGTCATGGGCAATAAAGAGATAGGTCAGGCCTTTTTCTTTTTGAAGCCGTTTCATGAGATTGACGACTTGGGCTTGGATCGATACGTCCAAAGCAGAGATCGGTTCATCAGCAATGATGAATTCTGGCTGAACCGCAAGTGCCCGGGCGATTCCAATCCGCTGTCGTTGTCCCCCGGAAAACTCGTGCGGATAACGCGTAGCGTGGTCACGGTTTAACCCGACTGTTTCTAAAAGCTCGTAAACACGCTTCATGCGAGCTTCTTTCCCTTTTTCAAGGCCGTGAATATCAATACCTTCCGCAATAATGTCTGCCACTGTCATTCTAGGGTTTAAGGAAGCGTAGGGGTCTTGGAAAATCATTTGCATTTTGCGGTGAAACTCGCTCAGCTTTTTCCGTGATTTAATCGTACGGACATTTTCTCCGTTATAGACGATTTCACCATCCGTAGCTTCATATAAACGGATAATGGTTCGACCGGTTGTGGATTTACCGCAGCCCGACTCTCCCACAAGCCCGAGGGTTTCCCCGCGGTAGATGGAAAATGAAACATCATCGACCGCTCTAACTTCGTGCGGGCTGCCTGTATTAAAGTATTTTTTCAGGTTTTTAATTTCTAAGAGTGTTTCAGCCATTGATTGCTTCCTCCTTTAATAGAACCGGAGTATCGAAGTTTTGCGTCATTGGCCGCAAGCGATTTTTAACGGCTTCAGGCGGTTCGACCTTTGGCGCGTCTGGATGCAGCAACCATGTTTTGGCAAAATGCGTTTTTGATATTTGGAACATTGGCGGTTCTTCCTCGTAATCAATCGCAAGTGCATATGGATTCCGCGGTGCAAAGGCACATCCCTTTGGAGGATTGGTTAAATCAGGCGGAGAACCTGGAATCGCCGCAAGCTCCGATTTATCATCACTATCAAGGCTCGGCATCGAAGCGAGTAATCCCCATGTATAAGGATGTCGCGGATCATAGAAAATCTCATCGACTGTTCCAATCTCTACGATTTGTCCGCCGTACATAACAGCAACCCGGTCGGCGACATTCGCTACCACACCTAAATCATGGGTAATAAAGATAATCGAAGATTCCGTTTTTTCCTGAAGATCCTTCATTAACTCTAGGATTTGCGCTTGAATCGTAACATCTAATGCTGTTGTTGGTTCATCGGCAATTAATAGCCTTGGATTGGCAGCTAACGCAATTGCCACCATGGCCCGCTGCCGCATTCCGCCAGAAAATTCGTGCGGATATTGATCGAATCTTCTTTCAGCGAATGGAATACCAACTAGATTTAAAAGATGTATCGCTCTTTGTTTAGCCTCTTCTTTAGATACTTTATGGTGCTTTAAAATAACCTCAGTAATTTGTCTGCCAATTTTCATGGTCGGATTTAAAGAGGTCATTGGATCCTGGAAGATCATCGAAATGTCATTTCCGCGCACCTTTTCCATTTCTTTTTCAGACTTAGGAACTAAGTCGACACCTTCTAACAGAACCTGACCGCCTGTGATTTTACCAGGAGGCATCGGAATTAATTTAATTAAGGATTGGGTCATAACACTTTTGCCAGAACCGGATTCTCCAACAATCGCTAGTGTTTCCCCTTTATATACATCAAACGTAACCCCGCGGACAGCTTGGACTGTTCCGCCGTATATATCAAAGGTAACACGCAAGTCTTTGACTTCTAATAGTTTCTCCATTTTCAATTCCCTCCTATTTGCGCAATTTAGGGTCTAATGCATCACGTAAGCCATCACCAATCACGTTAAAGCTCAGCATTGTGATACAGATAAAGGCAGCTGGGAAGAAGAGTCTCCACGGATAATACTGCATGGCCACTACCCCTTCTGTAGCCATCGTTCCCCAACTGGCAAGCGGAGGAGAAATACCTAGTCCTAGAAAACTTAGAAATGCTTCAGTAAAAATCGCACTTGGGATGGTTAGTGTCAACGTAACGATGATAGGTCCCATTGCATTCGGGATTAAATGCTTAAACATAATCCAGCCGGTTTTAGCTCCCAGTGTTTGAGCAGCAAGTACGTATTCCTGTGTTTTTAGCTGGAGCACCTGTCCGCGAACAATCTTGGCCATGTTGACCCAGCCGATCAGTGTCATCGCAATAATCATGGTCCATAAGTTTACTTTTTCAAACAATACAATAAAGAGGATAACGACTAACAGATACGGAATTCCATATAAAATATCGGCAATCCGCATCATAATTTCGTCTACTTTTCCGCCCTTATACCCAGCAATTCCGCCCCACAATACACCAATAACTAAATCAATCAGGGCTGCAGCTAATCCAATGAAAATTGAAATACGTGCACCTTCCCAGACCCTTGCAAACATATCACGGCCTAAATCATCTGTACCGAACCAGTGTTCAGCAGAAGGCGGCTTATTTGTATTTAAAAGATCCGTTTGTGCCGTATCGTGACCAGAAATATATTGACCGAATATCGCCATAAAAGAAAGAAGGATGAGCATAATCACGCCCAACATGGCGAGTTTATTTTTACGGAATCGAATCATCGCATCCTTCCAGAAGGATAGGCTCGGTTTCGAAATCCTTTCTGCATCACTTGCTTTTGCACCAATAAGATCAAATTTGTTCGGATTCATTTGTGTTTGTGCCATTATGCTTCTCCTTTCCTTGGACTGGCTAGCTTAATGCGAGGATCGATGAAACCATAGATGATGTCTAGTATCAGCATTGAGAAGAGAAGCAGGACACTATAAAAAACGGTGGTCCCCATAATAACCGAATAGTCACGGTTTGTAATACTTACAACAAATTGCTTTCCTAAGCCAGGAATCGCAAAGATATTTTCAATGATAAAGCTTCCGGTAATAATTCCGGCAAAAAGAAGTCCGATATACGTAATCGTTGGTAAAAGTGCATTTCGGATCGCATGTCTAAAGGTGATGGTTCTTTTGCTTAATCCTTTAGATTTAGCTGTCTTAATATAATCCTGATTCATAACCTCAAGCATACTGGCACGCGTTAATCTGGCAATCATCGCCAGTGGAGTGGCCGATAATGCAAAGGCCGGAAGAATCGTATGCGTAAAGCTTTCCCATCTAGCGATTGGGAAGATCCCCATCTTAAAGGCAAGTACGTATTGAAGAGCTGCGGCTAAAATAAAGGATGGAACCGATATCCCAAGCACCGCAATAATGGTCGCTGTATAATCTGGCCAGCGGTTATGCCGCAGCGCTGCAATCACTCCAAGTAAGATACCGCCACCGATTGCAATTAGCAGGGCTTCAGCTCCTAATGCAAGAGAAACTACAAAGCCATCTGAAATAATTTCATTGACTGTTTGTCCTTTATATTTCATCGAAGGACCGAAATCCCATCGAGCCACTTGACCTAAGTAACGGAAGTATTGTTCATACCAGGGGTCGTTTAAGCCATATTTTTCATTGAAATTTTCCATAATTTCAGGAGGGAGCGATTTTTCAGAGGCAAACGGGCTTCCTGGTGCCATTCTCATAATGAAAAATGTTGCCGTAACGATCATAAATAAGGAGAGGAGAATAAAAAGGACACGTTTTACTAAATATTTTGCCATCGTTCAACACCTCGCTTATAAATATTGAAAAAGGCCAGTTGGGGTGTAAAACCCCAAAAAGAAGAGGAGTCATCCCCACAAATAAAATCGTGGGGACTGACTCCTAATCATTTGAGCCAGCCTCTTTGTAGGGTAGGTTTCCTTATTCGAAGTACGCCCACTTCAGTTGGACATCTCCAAGACCGGAAACGACAACGTCTTTCAAGTTTTCCTTCTGTAGCCATACGTTTGTATAGAAGTAAATTGGAGCTACTGGAAGCTGTTCCATAAAGATTTCTTCAGCTTGTTTTAGCATAGCTTCACGAGCAGCTGCATCCTTTTCGGTAGCAGAGTCAAGTAGTAATTGTTTGAAATTAGGATCTTCCCAATTTGTATCGTTATTTCCTCCCTCTTTATCACGGAACAATTCAAGGAAGTTAATAGGGTCATTAAAGTCACCTAACCAACCCATACGACCAATTTGGTAGTCTCCGTTATGAAGCTGGTCAATATAAACTTGCCATTCTATATTTTCTAGACCTACTTCAATACCAAGAACTTCTTTCCACATTTGTTGAACGGCTTGCGCAATTTTAGCATGCGTATCATCCGTATTGTAAGAAAGAGTGATTTCTGGAAGCTCAGAAACGTCACTTAGACCGAGTTCTTCAAGTCCTTTTTGGAGATGTTCTTTTGCTAAATCAACTGCATTATCTTCGAAATAACCTTCTTCGTTTTCAGGGAACATAGTAGGAGGGACAATTGCCATCGCTGGTACCTGTCCGCCAAGAGTAATGTTTTCTACAATCGCTTTACGATTGATTGCGTACGTAAATGCTTTACGGATATTTTCGTTATTAAACGGCTCAGCTTCCGTGTTAAATTTATACCAATAAACACCAGTAATTGGCTGAACGTTAAGAATTCCTTGGTCTTTCAAAGATGGAATTGCATCAACTGGAACAGAACCAAATGGATCTCCCGCCCAGTCAATTTCTCCGTTTTGATACATAGAAAGCTCAGTAGCGTCTTCATTGATCATGTACATATCAACTTTTTCAAGCTTAACTGCGCCTGCATCCCAGTAACCAGGATTTTTCTCAAGCGTAATTTGGTTTCCGTGCTCCCAAGCAGTCATCACAAATGGACCATTGGAAATGTAATTTTCACCAACATTTGTATGCCAGTCTGGGTTTGCTTCAGCTGTTGCTTTATGAATTGGATAATAAGTATAGAAAGCAGTTAGTTCTAAGAAATAAGGTGTAGGATTCTCTAATGTTACTTCAAGTGTTTTTGGATCAATAACTTTAACACCAATATCTTCTACAGATGCACCAGATTCAGGATCGTTCGCAGCTGCAGCTCCTTTGATGTAATAAAGCTGATAAGCATATTGAGATTCGTTAGCAGGATCTAATGCCCATTTCCATGCATACGCAAAATCATCAGCTGTAACTGGATCTCCGTTAGACCATTTTGCATCGCGTAAATGGAATGTGTAAACAGTAGAATCTTCATTTACATCAATTGTTTCTGCCATTGCAGGTTCAGGTTCTCCATTTTGACCAATTCGAGTCAACCCTTCAAATGTTTGAGCTAAAACACTACTAGAAGTTGTGTCGTTAGCTAGCCCTGGATGTAAAGAGAATGGTTCAGTTTTAATGTTTACACGTAAATGCTGAGCAACATCTGATCCTTCATCAGTAGTGCCTTCATCGTCTCCATCAGGAGTCTCAGTTTGAGGATCATCTCCAGGCTCTGCTTCGCTGCCGCTACAAGCTGCTAGAAACATAGAAAGAACGAGCATTAAACCCAGAAATACTAGAAGCTTCTTTTTCACAGTGTAACCCCCTATAAATTTTTTTAGCCTAATAAAATGTACCTAAACCTTCATTCCTATCAATATGTAAGCACTTACAAAAATCTGACGTTAAACTTTCGACAAAACGTGCAGAAATTTAACAATTATTGATAGAAACACAGGTTTGTAAAGGTTTTATTAAGCTTACATTAAATCATTATATATACTTGACTATCATTTTGCAATATTTGAAACTAGCGTATTTTTTGGGATAGTAGGAATTTTGTATGAAAAACGAATAGTCTGATAAGTGAAATTAGCTTCTTTTTTCCTAGTGTCATTAATTGATAAAATTTCAGGGATTCTGTTATTTTTGAAAAAATAGTAGCATAATAGAGGAATAATCTGAGAAACAGTTAAGAAGCTGGTGAAAAAATGATTTTATTAGATGTCGTAATTCCAGTCATTGCGATTTTTGCAATTGGTTTTGTCATACAGCGGGTTTTTAACTTTGATATCCGGTCGATTTCAACTCTTTCTTTATATGTTTTAACTCCGTTCTTGGTATTTGAGACGTTTTATTCAAATCCTTTAACCTGGGATTACCTTTATATCATGCTCTTCTGTGTAGGGTTCTGTTTGATATTGCTTGTCCTTTCCTATTTATATGGAAAGATTCGAAAAAAAAGTAAAACTGTGACAGCCTCTTTTATGCTAGCTATGACATTTATGAATGCGGGAAATTACGGTGCGCCTCTCATTTATTTTGCGCTAGGGGAAAAAGCTTTTTCTTTAGCCATCATCGTGATGGTGGTTCAATCGGTTTTAATGAATTCAGTGGGGCTTTTTCTTGCGGCTAATGGCTCCTCTTTCAGGGAAGAAACTTCTTTTTCCCCGTGGAAGAAGATATTTACTATGCCTGTGCTGTATAGTTTAATTCTAGGGATTCTGCTTCAGTTACTGGAAATTGGGATTCCGGCATCCTTAGATAAACCGATTGCGATGTTATCGGATGCAGCGATTCCTATTATAATGCTGGCCTTAGGAATGCAATTAGCACGGATTGAATTTGAAAAGGTGAATTGGTATGAATTATCTGTTATAACCCTTGCTCGAATGCTGCTGTCACCAGCCATTGCTATATTGATCTTTTCATTGGTTTCATTAGATCCCCTGCTGGAAAAAGTTCTAATTATTGCAGCTGCAATGCCAACTGCTGCCAATATCACTTTATTAGCAATTCAATTTAAAACTGAACCAGACTTTGTCTCGGCCGTTACGTTTATCACGACGATTTTAAGTATGGTAACGGTGCCGATTCTATTAGTCTTTTTAGGAGTTTAAGGGAGGAGTGGAGGTGCTCGCCATATACTGGACTGTTTATGTGCCGGTGCCACCATATATGTGCCGTTCATTGCTGTTTATGTGCCACGGTTCGCCGGTTATGTGCTGGTGCTCGCGGGTTATGTGCCGTTCATCGCTGTTTATGTGCCACTGCTCGCGGGTTATGTGCCGTTCAACGCTGTTTATGTGCCGGTGCTCGCGGGTTATGTGCCGTTCAACGCTGTTTATGTGCCGCCGCTCGCTGTTTATGTGCCGTTCAACGCTGTTTATGTGCCGGTGCTCACCATATATGTGCCGTTCAACGCTGTTTATGTGCCGGTGCTCACCATATATGTGCCGTTCAACGCTGTTTATGTGCCGCAGCTCGCCGGTTATGTGCCGTTCAACGCTGTTTATGTGCCACGGTTCACCGTTTATGTGCCATTCAACGCTGTTTATGTGCCGTCGCTTACCGGTTATGTGCCATTTAACGCTGTTTATGTGCCACGGCTCCCCATTTATATGCCATTCAGCACTAATTATGTGCCGCTACCCTTATTTCAACCATGCTTAGGTTTATAATATATTCTTGATTTGTTCGTACCTGTAAATTGTAGATTCATTGAATTTAAAAGCCTATGAGCAATTTTTCGTGACTTAATCCCTAAAAAGTCCCTGCATTCCTTATTCGTAATCGTAGGTTTTATCAATAACAAATAATCTAAAATCGCCTGTTTATGAGCATCGCGGGAAGTAGCTTTACAATGAGGACACTCCCACACCTGATTAGCTCTCTCCATCCCAAACTTTTTACATTCAGGACATTGTATTCCTTTAATGATGTCAGCACTTGAATATTGGTATGTTTTTTGAGGGTCTATGGAAAGAGGATTATGGCAAGTCAATATGCGTGAAGTTAATTTTCGTAAAGTTTCTTCTTGAAAAATATCTTTTTGATTTTTGCATGCCAGTTCCTGAATTTTTTCTTCAAGAGCATGGGCATGAAGAATGTAATCTTTATATTTCGGACCAGATCTTGGGTCGATATACGTTCGGGAATCTCCTAGTACCACCAAATATTCAATGGGAACATCAAGTTTTAAACCCATCCATTTTACAAACTGCCGGCTTTGTCTTTTTACTTGTTCCAGTGGATCCTCCATAACTTGTTGATCGCCATCTTCATTAATGCAAACTAATTGTTTATAACTTTCGTCAAAGTAAAGTTTCCCGCTGATGTCTTTCGCCTCGATTAGAAGAACGAATTTTTGGGAGATTACCAGAGTATCAATTTGAAATGCTTTATTATCGCAGATTAAGCGGAGACCTCGGAAAATATAGAATTGTTCAGGGGGCAAAAACTCGAGGTAATAGTCGATTTGTTTTTCACCAGCAACACCTTTCTTTCTTCTGTTGTATTCTTCTCTTAGATCTTTATGAATCCTATGGTTTGGGTTGAGCCTCCTGAATAAAGCCTCAATAATTAAAATTTGGGTCGGAATAGATCGACTTAACAAATTCAAAAGCATCACTCCTAGATTTTTTTAATTTATTTCCATAAATAGGAGTAAAAATCCTTTAATTTTCTTTAAAGAAATGTTTTAAACGGTCGGAATGGCACATAAACGTCGGAGAGCGGCACATAAACGTCCAGCCGCGGCACAAAAATGGCGAGGAATGGCGTATAAACCTCCGGCCGCGGTACATAAATAGCGAGAAGCGGCACATAAACGTCCGGCCGCGGCACATAAATAGCGAGGAGCGGCACATAAACGTCCGGTCGCGGCACAAAAATGACGAGGAATGGCACATAAACGTCGGGCAGCGGCACATAAACGTCCGGCCGCGGCACATAAATGACGAGGAATGGAACATAACCGCCTAGCCGCGGCACATAACCGTTGTAAAGCGTAGGTATAACCTGCACAAATGCAACAATCCCATTAATAAATCACCTATCCCCGCCCCACATCCGCCATTTAATACTTTACTGTGGAATCAGTCAAAAAGAACTAAATTTTTTTACAACTAGTTCATAAGTTGTGATTTGCGTAAAATGTCCGTTAATTTTCACTCGAACTCTTTTTATTTCTGTATAATAGGCGCGTGCATCATGTCGATTTTTACTTTTATTTTAAAAAGCAGGAAAAACTATTATGGAAAGAAAGAAGGGAAATGGATGAAGCAGTTACGTTCAGCGAGTTTAAGGCTTATTTTATCATTCGTTTTAGTGGTTAGCTTAATTTCTCCATTTGTTTCAAAGGCGGAAACAGCTGATGCGATATCGGTTGCTGAAGCAATTGCAAACAATACGGGTACAGCGACAGTAGAAGGCTATATTGTCGGGCATACAACCGGAACCAACTCATACGATAGAGAGGCTCCGTTTGCTAATGATTACAACCTTGCGATCGCAGACTCTCCAACTGAAACAGACCCAGCAAAAATTCTGCCTGTTCAATTAACATCCGAGTTCAGATTGCAATTTGGTTTGCAAACAAATCCCGATATAATAGGCAGTAAAATTCAGGTGAAAGGCAGTCTGGAACCATATTTCACAGTTCCTGGTTTGAGGCAGCCAACTTCCATTACATTTGTAGAAGGTGAACCTAACCCGGAAGAGCCAGGTGATCCTCAAGCCCTTACTATAGCAGATGCCAAAACCAAAACTGGCCAGATGGTCACCATCGAGGGAGTTGTGACCGCTGATAATGACGCGATTGGCGGAGGAAGGCTTTCTACATACATGCAGGACGAAACGGGCGGAATCAATATTTTTGCCTTTGATCCGAGTACCTACCCTTCACTTGATGAAGGGGATCTAGTTGAAGTCACAGGAACGATCACAATATACAATGGATTAACGGAAATCGAACCAGAAGCAAACGGGATTCAAGTCGTTGCCGAAAATCAGCCGCTGCCAAGTCCGCAAACGATTACGCTTGCAGACTTTATGAATGAAGCGACAGCTGAGCCGTTTGAGGGAACTCTCGTGCAAGTAGAAGGTTATGTGCAATCTGTGCTAAGCAGCCATGCAGGCGGCGGATACAATGTAACGATTGTAGATGAAGAATTCAATGGAACCACTCTTCGCGTTATGGAAGGAACAAACGCGATTTCCTCCATTGAACAGGGTAAGTGGTACTCGTTTACAGGAATCATGAGCCAGTATAATTCGTATCAGCTGCTTCCGCGCTCAAGTGAAGACATCCAACTTTTAGAAAATCAGCCGCCTGCACCAGACCCATCAGGAGAATATGAAGCAGTGGTTTCTCGTGTGGTGGATGGGGACACGATTAACATCACAACACCTGTCTTAGGCACAACAAGTGTTCGTTTTGTCAATATTGATACACCGGAAACATACCATAATCCGCAAAATGAATTAGATCAAAGCCAATTGGAGCATGGTCTTGCAGCTAAAGAATATATGAGCACCCTTCTTGAGCCAGGGGATGAGGTCATCGTTAAAGTCGGTGAAGAACCGCTTGATGATTACGGACGTTTGCTTGCTCAAGTGATCCGTAAAGAGGATAATCTTAATACAAACTTAGAAATGGTGCAAAAGGGATATGCCGTTACATACTTTATCTGGCCAGTTGGAGACATGGATGAGTATGAAATCTATCAGGCGGCAGTAAGAGAAGCTAGTCAAGCAGGATTAGGCATTTGGAATCCTGAGGATCCGCTGTTAGAATTGCCATTTGAGTTCAGAGCGCGTGAACAAGGCGGCGGTCTTGATAAGCCGGTAGGCCATTCTGATACAAAGGAATATGTCGCACCAGAACTTTGGGAAACTGTTCCTGTCGATAAGCGAATTTTCTTCTGGTCTGAAGCGGAAGCACAAGCCGCAGGTTTCACACCAGCAGATGGTGAAACGAATCCTGAAGAGCCGTCAATTTTCACAATTGCTGATGCTCGTAAATTAGCGGACGGCGAAACTGTAACAGTAGAAGGGGTAATAACTACCGTTCCTGGAAGCTGGGGCTCTAAAGGATTTTACGTCCAAGATGAAACTGGCGGAATTTATGTTTATCAATCTGGCACTGGTATCTCTCAAGGAGATCTAGTAAGAATTGAGGGTACTCTTGGGCAATTTAATGAAGAAAAACAGCTGACTAATCCGACAATTAAAGTGCTGTCATCGAATCAGCCTCTTCCTGAAGCAGTGATCGTGTCTCCAGCAGAGGTCAATCAAGACGTGCAAGGGGAGTTAGTTAAACTGGACGGAGTTACAATTACCGAAATTAAAGAACAAAGCTATGGAACAGTTGAATTTTTAGCGGTTAAAGGGGAAGAGTCAGTCCTTGTCCGTATTGATAACCGTACAGGTTATGATTATGCTGCATTTACTTCTCAGTTTAAAGAAGGGGACGTCATTAACGTAACGGGGATTGCCAGCATATTCAGAGGTACCTTCCAAGTAAAGCCGCGAGGAGAGGCAGACCTTGAATTATCCTACGTAGATGATTCGATTGGGTCATTTACTTTTACGACAGCACCTGGAGATGGCAGAAAGACAAAAGTGATATTGACTGGTCAAGAGCTTAAAGATTTTCGCGCAGGAAAACTTACGATTCAATTTGATGAAAAAGCTCTTAACTTCTTAGGAGCGGAAAGCTTAACCGATGATTTGACAGACCCAGTCGTTTCTGAAGCAAAAGGAAAAGTTGAACTGGCATTTGCAAAGCTCGGAGAAACTGGTCTAGAAGGGAACCAAGATTTATATGCCCTTACCTTTGTACAAAAAGGCAAAGCTGATCAGGCTTGGAACATTCAAGTAAAAGATATTTTTCTAGCAGACTCTGAAGGGAATGAAGAAGAACAGGCTGGGTTCATCTACTATTTTTCTGGTGAAACATCAAGTCTATCAGGCGATGTTAACGGAGATGGTCAAGTATCACTGGCTGATCTTGCTTTACTATCAGCCTTAATTGGCACAGAGTCAGAAGCAGAAATCGAAAAAGCGGATCTTAATCAGGATGGGCAAGTAGATGAGAAAGATTATAAGATTCTTGTAAAATTCATTTAAAAAAGGGGAACTAGGTTCGCAGCCTAGTTCTTTTTTATCAAAATGTAGTGAAATTAAATCAAATTGGCAGGAGATATTTAGTCAAGGATGTAATAAACTGTCTTTCTGGAGACGCATACACACAAAATTTTATTTCTATGCGGACATAGGATACGTTATTCTTATAAATTACCCTGTTTTGATGAGCTAAAAGGACATCAGATCCGTTATTTTACATAAAACATCATAAAATCACTGTCTTTTACTGAAATAACGGAACCCGTGTCCTGTAATTTTGGAGATTACCCTTTTTTTCTCAAATAACGGATCCTATGTCCGTAAAATATGACCACTGACCACTTGCCACGTACCATCCATGGATCAAAATTAATGACAATACAACTAATCTAGTTTTACAATTAGGCAAAAAATACCCACTTCACACATTTTCTGAAATGAGATAGGAAATTATTTTAGGAATTTTATATCTAATATTTTTTACAGGAGCGCAGTCATTACTACTATTAATAGTTCGAAAGATTCACCCTTTTTTGTCGAACATATACGTGATAGAGTAATATTGTCGAATATATAGGTAATTTATACCTAATGAACTTAGACAAAAATACTACTTTTGGGCTGTTACTGTGAAAAAAGACTTATGATAATTTTAAAGAGTAATGTTCAAATTTTTCAGAAAAGGGAGGAAAAGGAATTTGAAAGCAAAGAAAAGTTTACTCATAGCAATAATTTCACTCCTATGCTTTTCAACCGTTGCATTTGGTGCTTCTGTACCGCAAAAGACAGTTACACAGAAGTCACTGGCAACTGGACAGCAATCGTTAGAGGCTAGTTTGGACAAGTCCATTAGTCCTGACGAAGAAGTGCGTGTCATTGTAGAGCTGGAACAAGAACCAGCTATTACTGTCGCACAAAAACAGGGCAAACAATACAAAAATCTTTCTAAAGCAGAAAAAGAACAATTAAAAGCAGAAAGAAAAGCAGCACAAAAAGCTGTTAAAGAGCAAGCTAAGGCTAAAAAAATTCAATTAAAAGAACATGTTAGCTTTACAACAGTTTCTAATGGTTTTAGTGCTGACGTAAAATATGGTCAAATTGGGGAGTTAGCAGCGGTTGAAGGTGTTAAGGAAGTATACATATCTACTGAATACACTCGTCCAGAAGAAGAGCCTGACATGGTTTATAGTAAAGAACTAATACAGGCACAATCAGCTTGGCGCGATTATGGATACAAAGGGGAAGGGATGATTGTTGGTGTAATCGACACGGGAATTGACCCTTCACATAAAGACTTTGTGTTAAGTGACCTTGAGGCAGCTGAACTTTCAGAGGAAGAGATTACTAGTTTAGTAGCTGAAAATGGACTGCCAGGAAAATTTTACACAGACAAGGTTCCATATGGGTATAACTACATTGACGGAAATTCTGAAATTAAAGATCTTGCTGGCCCAAATGCTTCCATGCACGGCATGCACGTTGCCGGAACGGTAGCAGCCAATGGTGATGAGGAAAATGGCGGAATCAAAGGGGTTGCACCTGAAGCTCAAGTGCTAGCTCTTAAAGTATTCTCCAATGATCCAAATATGGCATCCACATGGGGAGATATTTACATCAAGGCAATTGATGATGCGATTGTTCTAGGTGCAGATGTCTTAAACATGAGTTTGGGTTCGACTGCAGGATTTGTAGATGCAAATAATCCTGAGCAACAAGCGGTTGCGCGTGCTGTTGAAAACGGCGTCTTAATGGCTATTTCAGCAGGTAACTCAGCTCATCTTGGAAATGGATATAGAAATCCTGATGTCTCAAACCCTGATTATGGGGTTGTTGGTTCACCAGGTATTTCATACGATTCATTACAGGTAGCTTCGATTGAAAATTCATTTATGGATTTAGATGCGATTACGTATAGCTTTGGCGATACGACAGGAAAAGCTCCTTTCCTTTCAGCATCATCTGTACATCCGAATGATGTAGAGCAGAAGTCGTTTGAGGTGGTTTATGCAGGTGTTGGCGGGGCTGCAGACTTTGAGGGTCTTGATATAGAAGGTAAATATGCCCTAGTTGTACGTGGAACTCATGCATTTACGGATAAAGCGATAAATGCACAAAAGGCAGGGGCAGCTGGGGTCATTATTTACAACAATACGAGCGGCTACGTTAACATGGCAACTGATCCGGCTATTACGATTCCTCAGTTATTTATGTTAAAAACAGATGGTGATAAATTAAAAGCTGCTCTAGATGCTAAACAAACAGTAACCGTTTCTTTTGAAGGCGATAAAACAACTGCAGCAAACCCTGAAGCTGGTAAAATGAGTGCTTTCACGTCTTGGGGTGTAACGCCTAACCTTGACTTTAAGCCTGAAATTACAGCTCCAGGCGGTCAAATTTATTCTACATTAAATAATGATAAGTACGGTATGATGAGCGGTACATCAATGGCTGCTCCGCATGTAGCGGGAGGTGCAGCACTCGTCATGCAGCGGGTGGATGAGGACTTTGGCTATGAAGGCTTTGATCGTGCTTTAATGGCGAAAAATATCCTGATGAACACATCTTCTCCTGTGTTAGACAAAGGAACGGTTCCAACGGCATTTGGCTGGGAAGTTCCGTATTCACCACGCCGTCAAGGGGCTGGATTAATGCAGCTTCATTCAGCGCTTTCGACTCCGGTTGTAGTAACAGAGAAAAAGTCAGGAGAAGCAAAGGTTGCGCTTAAAGAAGTAGGAGATAAATTTACTTTTACACTTGTAGCTAAAAACTATAGTAATGAAACAGCCGTTTATAATGTAGCTGCAAATCTGCAAACGGATTTTGCCGGCTGGGGAGAATTAGGCTATCTAGCTAATGAATTGCAGGCACAGCCAATCTTAAATGCTGCGATTCTAGTAAATGGAAGTGAAGAAACAACGGTGACATTGAAACCTGGCCAGAAGAAAAACGTAACAGTTACAGTTGATCTTTCTAATGCTCAGGTAGTCGACCCTTCGCAAAGCTGGACAACGCTAATAGATATTGAGGAAATGTTTGAGAGCGGCTTTTGGGTCGAAGGCTTTGTAACTTTCACAGATGTTTCCGATACGAATCCAACTTTAACTGTTCCGTATGTTGGCTTTAATGGAGACTGGAATAAGGCCCCGATCTTTGATGGAACAGTCTATGATGAAGCATCATTCTATGGTGTTGCTGGTTTGTTAGATAACAACTACAATTACTTAGGATATAATCCATTAGCCGATGAATATCATAAAGAATTGATTGCGATATCTCCAAATGGCGATGGTGTTCAAGATGGTGCAGTACCAGCATTCTCATTACTGCGAAATGTGAAACAGATCACCTTTAGCATCTTAGATGAAAATGGCAAGGAAATTAGAAAACTTCGGACAGAGAATAATCAGCGCAAGCATTATTATGATGGCGGCCGTGCAGCATACTATTCATTAAATGCTTCTCGTTTATGGGATGGTACAATTAACGGTGCCTTAGCAGAGGACGGTTTATACTATTACGAATTAGAAGCAGTCATTGATTATCCTGGGGCTGAACCGCAAACACTGGTCCTTCCAGTAAAAGTGGATACAGTTGCGCCAACTGTTGAAGCAGCTCTTAGTGAGGACGGAACAAAAGTGGCGATTACGGCTAGCGATAATGAAGGCGGATCTGGACTCTCTTATATTGATGTATATGTAAATGGAGAATCAGTGGTTGATGGCGTTTTAGCACCTTCGACAACAGAATTTGTTTTACCAGAAGGAACTTCTCCTGAAGCTGAAATAGAGGTTGTCGCAGTGGATCATGCAGGTAACAGCAGTACAGCAACTGAAGCTGATGACACTTCTGAAGGTGGATCAGAGGAAGGATCAAATGAAGATGGAGATGCTTCAGGGCAAGATTCAACCGTTCCTTATGTAAATTTAGTTAGTCCAGAAGCATTTAGTATTTTTAATACAAATGAGGTAGTACTGTCAGGTACGATCAACGAGCCATCTGGCTTAAAAGAGTTTACTGTTGCAGGAAATCCGGTGGAGACCGCATACAATGAAGAGACAAAGCTCTATGAGTTTAATACCTCCATTCAATTAGCGGATGGAATTCACCACTTGGATGTTAAAGCAGTTGATAACGAGGATAATGAAATTGCTTTTAAACGAATGATTTTCGTAGATACAACTGTACCTGTAATTGAGGTAAGCGGAGTTCCGAAAAGTGGTACAGTAAAGAATAATGTGAAAAGTATTAAAGTAGATGTTACAGTAGCTGATAATTTTGATGAAATTCGCTTGTATCAAAATGGAAGCGAAATCTATTATCACGAAGGTCTTGCTGATTCATATGAAATGAGAAGCTTTGAACATGTAATTGAGGATCTTGTCCTTCAGTTACAAGAAGGTGAAAATGTCTTTACCTTTGAGGCAACAGACCTTGCTGGAAATACAACTGCTTATACGGTTAAAGTTGTAAAGGAAAGTAAAAAGTAAAATAAAGTAATTCTTTGGCCAATCTCATTAGGGGGTTGGTCTTCTTTTCATTTATTAGACTGACACCATATTAAGGCTATCTGCAATATATAAAATTTTCTGATGTCGAATTGGAAAATTACCGGGGAAATATTGTAGAAATGTTGCAGGAAATCAACTTGGTGTCGAAGAAATGGAAAGATAAGATTATCGATACATATAGTTGAATAGAGGAGGGGATATAATGGAACCTTTTGAGTTGATCTTAATCTTGTTGGTCATTTTATTGGTTTCAGATTGGTTCCTAAAAAAGAAATTTCAAATTACGAGCAGAGAACCTTATTTTTATAAGCCAATAAATAAGGTACAAAGGTACGGGGAAATTATTATTCACATTATATTCTGGATCGTCTTCCCTATAGTAATGGCCAGAGAAAGCGGTATTCTGTTTTGGACATGGATCTTCCTCTATTTGACCTTTTTATCTGGATTTAGATTTACAATGGAATGGAAATACGAGCGTGAAAAAAGGCAGTACCTATTAACAACCAGCAAATTTATCTGGATTATTCTATTTATCAGCTCTATTATTTATTTAACATGAAGGAGGCGGCAAAACACGATGAAATTCGGTGCTATAGAAGCTGGCGGGACAAAATTTGTCTGTGCAATCGGAGATGAAACGGGATCTATCATTCAAAAAGCTGTGTTTCCAACAACAACTCCGGGTGAGACTTTTTTAAAGGTGTTTGATTTTTTCAGAAACAAAGAGATTGATGCTTTAGGGATCGGCTCATTTGGACCGATTGATATTGACCCTAAAAGTGAAAAGTACGGCTTCATTACAAGTACGCCAAAACCAGGCTGGGGTCAGGTAGATTTTCTCGGAAGCATGAAAAGTAAATTAAATGTGCCAATTGGCTTTGATACAGATGTAAATGCAGCTGCTCTGGGAGAGGTAATATGGGGAGCAGCCAAAGGTCTGGATAGCTGTTTGTACATGACGGTTGGAACAGGAATTGGGGTAGGTGCCATTGTCGACGGGAAAACATTGAAAGGATTCACGCATCCGGAAATGGGCCATATTCTTGTTCGCAAAAATCACTCGGACGAATTTCAGGGAGTCTGCCCCTACCATGGTGATTGCCTAGAGGGAATGGCGTCAGGTCCTGCTATTACAGCAAGATGGGGTAAAAAAGGACAAGAGCTCTCCGATAATGAAAAAGTGTGGGAGCTAGAAGCGGATTATCTGGCACAAGCATTAATGGCCTACACGCTTATCCTATCCCCTCATAGAATAGTGATTGGGGGAGGAGTTATGAAACAATCTCAGCTTTTCCCATTGATTCGCAAGAAAGTGTTTGAAAAGTTAAATGGGTATGTTCAGCATCCGATCATTATTGAAAAAATAGATGAATGGATTGTACCTCCAGGGTTAGGGGATGAAGCGGGGGTAAAGGGAGCGCTAGCATTGGCTGCAAAAAGCGTAAGAGGAGAGTTACCGATGTAAAAAAGAGAGCTTAGTTTCGAAACTAAGCTCTGAGAAAAAAGTTATTTTATAATAGAAGAATAAAGAGCTGTAAATCTAAGGTGAGTCAAACCGCAACCGAACGATTTAACCAGAGTTCGATGAGGCTCTGCTGTTTGCTGATAAAGCGCATAATTCGCTTTGGACAGCTTTGGTCATTTAGAGGGGATAGCGATTTGGGATCCAGGTATACAATTCGGACACAATCTTCCTTACGGTCCCATACATGTATTTGTATACCCTTTTGTTTTTTTAATACATGTTTAAAAATGTATTTTTCCATTGGCAACTCCTCCTATTCCGCATCTTTGATGAACTCCCTTTCTATCTAACGGAAAAACCCCCATCAGTTTTATGATATTATGAGATTCTATGAGGTATGACTATAAAACAATGATTCCACTACTCTTTTTTATACAATAGTTGTGGTAGAATATAGCTGGAGTCAGAAAATTTCGACACGCTAAATAAAAGGATGGACGTCTTGTGAGACTCAAACCGTTTTTGATCACCTTACTTATTGCTGTAACAGCAGGATTTATTTTTAATCAGGTGGGAATGTTTTTGCCGTGGATGTTAGGTCCACTTTTTTCATTGGCATTTATAAAATTTTTTTACAAAGGATCTTTATACTGGCCAATCTCGTTCAGAAACTTTGGATTACTTATACTGGGGGTTCAGCTAGGGAGTTCTTTTACAAAAGAGGCAGCTCTGCTGATGGTAACCCAATTGCCAATTATGCTAGTGACCACTGTGTTAATTATTGGATTTTCTGTTGCAACTGCTTTTGTGTTAAAAAGGTGGACCGATTTAACCTATAGCACCGTCTTACTGGGAAGCTTTCCTGGGGGGCTGTCGCAGATGGTTCTATTAGGAGAGGAAACGAAGGATGCTGATGAAGCGGTCATTGCCTTCATGCAAACTTTTCGGGTCATGATGGTCATCACGATTGTTCCTTGGCTGATTTTCCATGTCGTTGCAAAAGGACAAGAAGTTCCGGTTTTAGCTAGTGCTGATGTAACCTTTCGATATTTACCAGAGATTGATCCAATGGCCTTGTTTTGGTTAATTGCAGGACTGCCTGTTTTGATATGGGCTGCGAAAAAAATCAGTTTTCCGATTCCGTATTTGTTAATGCCATTGCTTCTGGTTGGTATTCTGAATATAGTTGGATTTCCGTCTCCATCCATGCCAACACTATGGATTGATGGGGCCCAGCTCTTATTTGGAACCTATCTTGGAGTGAAAATGAAATTTGATAAAGAGCATTTTTCTTTTAAAATGTTATCCATATGTTTTATTTTAAACCTGCTGTTAATCGGCTTTTGCATCCTGCTTGCAGAGGGATTATTTGCCCTGTTTCAGCTGCCGTTTAATGAAATGTTTCTCAGTACGGCGCCAGGCGGGATTGCGGAAATGGCTGTCACTGCTATTGCCGTTGAGGCCGATATATCAACTGTAACAAGCTTTCATTTATTTAGGATCTTTATGATTCTATTAATCGCCACACCGCTGATGAAATTCCTGTTTGCAGAGCGGGACATCGTACCGCAAGAACAGGAGAGTCGAAAACGAATGCATGTATAAGAAGGAAAAATATACCTCCTCATCGAATCTATTTAGAGATTGATGAGGAGGTTTTTATACATCCTAGACAGTTCCTCTCTGTAGATTCCTATTCTCATAGAAAATAAGGAAAGGGGACATTGGATGAAAAGGTTTTTGAAAAGGAGTATTGTAAGTTTTGTAACCGCTTTACTGCTTCTGAGTACGGCATCGAATGTTGCAGCAACAGAACAAACTGTAATGGATTACGTAGCATTAGGGGATTCGATTGCAAAAGGGGTAACCGCTAATGGAGATCTTGGGCTTGGGTATGCAGATTTTATTGAGGCTGAATTAGAAGCACGAGGAATGACAGTTAATCTAAACAAAAGCTTTGCTGTGCCTGGCTACACCTCAGCCCAAGTGCTAGCTGACTTAAATAAACCTGAGATTAAAGAAGCACTCACTAAGGCGGAGCTCGTCACTTTGTCGGTCGGGGCCAATGATATGCTGCAAATCGCCGAAATTGATCTGGCGAATGGAGAGATATCATTTGATCTCAAAGAAGCACAGGCAACATTAACAAAGATGGCGGAAAATGTAGCTTTGATTGTAGGCACAATTAAAACAATCAACCCGGAGGCTGAAGTTTATATCACCGATTACATTTTCCCATTCCCGCATCTTGAAGGGGAAACTTATGATTTGACAGCTGGAATGATGGAACAAATGAATGGGGCGATTCTTGCAGCCGGGGCATCCGCTGGTGCAAAGCCAGTTTCTGTTACTAGTCTGATTGGTTTCGAGACAAAAGATTACATGCCAAACCCGCAAAATGTTCACCCGAATGAAGAAGGGTATAAAGAGATGGCAGAGGCATTCTTTGCTGTTTTTGATGCTCCTGCATTTGTGGATGTTAAAGGACACTGGGCGGAAGAGGCAATTATGGCACTGGCTAAGTTAAATGTAGTAGCGGGGGTAACGGATACTAAATTCATGCCAGACCGCATTATTACTAGAGCAGAGGCTGCAGCCCTTTTATTTCGGATGATCCCTATGACAATGAACATCCCAGAGAATCCTGGATTCAAGGACGTTTCAGAAGACCACCCTCACTATATGGCCATTGCTAAGCTGGTTGAGGCAGGCGTATTCAGTAAAGCTGAAACATTCAACCCGGAGGCTCCATTAACAAGAGCCCAGCTTGCGAAAATTGTGACTATTGCTTTCCAAGTAAAAGCAGGTGATAGGGCAGCTAGTTTCACCGATGTGCGGGAAGGATACTGGGCAAAGCCATATATTGAAATTCTGGCTTCAAACGGATATCTAAGCGGCTATACGAACGGCCGGTTTGGAATCGGTGACAGCACGACGCGTGCACAATTTACAGCGGTTGTGTACCGAATTTATCGGGATATAGAAGCGTATAGGTTTTTAGATGGAAAATAGAGAAGGCTCCCTCGGGATGAGGGAGCCTTTGGTGTAGGGAAGGTACTTTCGGGGATATCGTGCATTCCATCCCGTAAATCGTGCAATCCACCTCAAATTTCGTGCAATCCACCTCAAATTTCGTGCAATCCCATCCAGAAATCGTGCAATCCATCCCGAAAATCATGCTCCCCACCTAAAAACCATTGACCTATACACCCATATTTACAAATCTTCTTGCAACTCTAAACTACCCCAGTACACAACCTCTCCATTAATAATCGTCATCTCAACCTTATTCCGCAGATCAAACGGATCACCGTTCCAAACTGCAAAATCAGCATCCTTGCCAGCTTCAATCGAACCAACCCGGTCGTCAACCCCTAAGTGTCTAGCGGCATTCAAGGTTACAGCCTGTAACGCTAACTCTTCACTAACCCCATTCTTAACTGCTAAAATCACGCTCGTCATCAAGTGCTCAATCCCAACAACAGGATGATCGGTAGTTATTGAAAACGGAACTCCTGCTTCAGCCAAAGCTCCTAGTGTATGCCAGCCTTTATCTGCCAGTTCAACCTTAGAGCGGGAAGACATAGTCGGACCGACGGATACACGAACATCACTATGCTTCGCGATAAATTCTGCAATGTGATGACCTTCTGTACAGTGCTCAATTGTTAAATCAAAGCCGAATTCTCTTTTTAAGCGAAGAACGGTGACAATATCATCGGCACGGTGGGCATGTACCCGTAATGGAATTTCTCGCTTCAAGACTTTTGAGATATTCTCCAGACTTAGATCCCGGTCGACGTGTTCTTCTCTCTCTTGTTTATTTATATAATTCTGTGCTTTAATCAATTGCTCACGTAAAACCGCGGCTGTTCCCATCCGAGTGTTAGGCATTTTTCCTTTTGGCCCGTGCACCCGTTTTGGATTTTCACCAAATGCAGCCTTCAATCCAGATGGCTCTCTTACAATCATGTCATCAACGACATGACCAGCCGTTTTTAAAACAAGCATTTCACCGCCAATTACGTTGGCGCTTCCTGGCATAACCTGTACTGTTGTAACTCCGAAACGGCGGGCATCCGCAAAACCGGATTCCCCTGGATTTAATCCGTCAATCGCCCGAACCTGTGGGGTAAACGGACTTGTGGTTTCATTAAAGTCGGCACCTTCACTGCCAAGACCTTCTTCATGAACACCAAGATGAGTATGTACATCAATTAACCCAGGCGTAATCACTTTTCCATTCACATCGAACACTTTATATCCATCTGGAACAGACACATCCTGTCCGACTGCCTCAATTTTTCCATCCTTCACTAAGATGGTTAGATTTTCTAACCTTGTGCCATCTCCTTTAAATCCAGATGCATTTGTGATCGCAATCATATTTCTGCCTCCTATAATCCTACTAAATATTCTTGCTTTTTAAAAAATCTATATTTATACTTTACTACAAAACTTCGATTTTCGAAATGTTTCTCTCAATCTAGCAGATATCACCAAAATGAATAAAGGAGCCAATTGAATGTACAAATTACTAGAAACCTTGACCTCTCTTAATGGACCTTGTGGCTATGAAGCAGCTGTATCACAATTTTTAAAAGAGTATTTAACCGAAAAAGCAGATTCAGTTGAAGTCGACCCAATTGGAAATGTGATTGCCCGAGCCAAAGGGAATCAGGAAGGGCCAGCCACCTTATTAACAGCTCATATCGATGAAGTTGGATTTATTGTAAAAAAAATCGAATCCAATGGACTACTTCGTTTTGAAAAATTAGGCGGACATGACGACCGAATTCTATTAGCTCAAGAAGTAACCGTGATGACTAAATCAGGGGAACTGAATGGTGTAATCGGGACGATGTCTGCTCATTATGTAAAATTTGATGATCCTTCCAAAGTTCGAAAGCACGCAAAGCTTTACATAGATATCGGTGCGACATCCAAAGCAGAAGCAGAAGAACTGGGGGTTGAAATCGGTACACCGATCACTTGGAAAAAACAACTGAAATACGCAGGCAGCGAGAAAACGGGAAAAGTAATCGGAAAGGCGCTCGACGACCGGGCTGGCTGTGCCGTTCTTCTGCAAACCTTGGAAGAGCTGCAGGACCGTAATTTTGCAGGCGAGCTCATCTTCCTATTTGCCGTGCAGGAAGAAGTGGGACTCCGTGGTGCGAAAACAGCTTCACAAAACCTCCAGGCCGATGTTGCGGTTGCAGTTGATACGACTGCGGTAAGCGATACACCTGAAGAAACGATGGACCAAAGTCTACAAATCGGAGCCGGGGTTGGCATTAAGGTAATGGACTTCAGTTTAATTACTCATTACAAAGTGAAGGATGCTCTGGTTGAAACAGCCAAGCGGGAAGAGATTCCTTATCAACTCGAAGTATTCCCTGGCATCGGGACGGATGGGGGAGCAGTAGCGTTTAGTCAAAAAGGCGTACCGACGGGGGTTTTATCGATTCCTTCACGCTATGCGCACTCACCAGTTGAGCTAATCGATCTGAAGGATCTCGAAGCAACCAAAGACTTACTCAAACAATTTGTCCGTTCATTAAAGAGCGAATCTAAATTTACATTTACAAACTAAATAGAGGAGGGCAATTTTATGAAAATTTTCATCTCAGCTGATATGGAAGGGATTTCGGGAGTTGCGACAAACAAACAGTTAGGAGTTAATGGCGAGTATCAGCGGTTCCGGAAGCAAATGACTTATGACGTGAATGCAGCGATAGAAGGAGCTTTTAACGGCGGTGCAGCTGAGGTTGTTGTGGCTGATGGTCATGGTAATATGTCGAACATTTTAATCGAAGAATTGGATCCGCGGGCAAGACTTGTTTCCGGTAATAATCGGGTAATGTGCCAACTCGAAGGGTTAGATGAAAGCTTTGATGGAATTATGTTTGTTGGTCATCACGGTCGCGAGGGCGGCTCTGAAAGAACAGTGATCAGTCATACATTGGCAGGGATTTGTGTCAGTGAAATGAAAATCAATGGGAAGGTCGTCGGTGAAACGGAAATGAATTCCTATGTCGCTGGTGACTTTGGCGTACCTGCCATCTTCGTTAGCGGAGACGATGCCTATGTAACAGAAGTAAAAGAAACCCTTCCGTATGTCGAGGCAGCGATCGTTAAAAAAGCGATTGACCGCTTTGCTGCTGAGCTTCTTCATCCAGAAAAAGCAAGAGAGATTATCCGTGAAAAAGCAGAAGCCGCAGTCCGGGGAATTCAGAAGATGAAAACTGTTAAAATGGTGGGCCCTGTTACTTTTGAGTTAACCTTTAAGGCGCCGAACCAGGCTCATATGACAACAACCCTTCCAACCGTCGAACTGATTACACCGACTCAAATCAGGTTTACCTGTGACAATATGGTTGCCGCTTATAAGCATATGTGGGCGTGTGTCATTATTGGGATGTCCGCAACAGCGGGAGTTTTGGGGCATGTGAATGCATAAATAAAAAAGAAGGAGCGAATCTGAGCTCCTTCTTTTTCATTATTCTTTATTGGCGGCAGGCAGTTTTGGCTTCGTAACCATATTTGTTTTGAAAGCTTCTAAAAGCTGGTCCCCTGTAATTCCTTTATCAAGCAGATGGGTCAGAAGCAGCTCTGCATAATCATTTCTGGATTTGTTAATGTATCCTTCGAGCAAAACGCTATACGACTCATTAATTTTTTTCAGTTTGACGACGGTCGCACGGAAGGGAGCCGGGTCATTTTCTGGTCGTGTAATAACAACTTGAATGAATAATTCGTTCCCATTCTTAAAAGCATCCTCAAATACCCCAACATATTCTTGGGCTATAAAAGTTTCAATTAACCACCTTTTTTCAACATCTTCCCGGTTAATGATAAGTCCATCCTTGAGGGGAATATCGTGAACCGTTTCACCGTCTATGATTTGAAAGGAAATGAGTTTAAAGGTTTTCATCATTTTTTGCCTCCTACCCTAAAAAGCAAGGTTTTTATATTGTTTTCCGTTCTTATGTCTCTAATTATTCAAAATTATATCACAGTGAATGAGGAATCTGAAAAAATGAAAAAAATAGCGAACTATGTAAAATCACTGAATGAAACGAAAAAACTATCGAAAAATCTGTTTTTATGGGGTTTATTGTCATTTTTAGGGAAAAATGAACTATCAAAATCCTGAAATCCAAATTTTACTAAATAGGAGAATCGCATTATGATACGGATAAACAATAAAAAGGAGGAGTCACGATGTTAAATCAAGTTGCTTTAGTAGGCAGACTAACGAGAGACCCTGAGGTTAGACGTACGCCTGAAGGGACCGCGGTAACAAATGTAACGATCGCAATTAATCGGCATTTCCGAAACCAACAGGGAGAAATCGAGGCCGACTTTGTTCCTTGTACAATCTGGAGAAAAGCTGCTGAAAACACTGCTCAATATTGTAAAAAAGGTTCGCTGGTCGGGGTGATTGGAAAAATTCAAACACGTACTTATGAGAATCAGGAAGGTAAACGAGTGTATGTAACAGAAGTAATCGCTGATTCGATTCAGTTTATTGACACGAGAAATTCCAGGCAAAACCATGAAGCAGCAAAGGAGTCAACAATAGAAGCAACAAAAGAAGTAACAAAAGAACCAGAGCAAAAAGAATCGATCGAAGAGATTCTATTTAAATAAATGAAAGGGGGTGAATCCAATTAATCATCCGAATCATCTTTATCGTATTGAGGAGATGCTAGAGTATCTGATTCGGTTCAACGGGAGGCTTCATCAGCAATTGATAGAATGTGAGGCACGAATTCGTCAATTAGAAGAAGAATCTAAACCTTCCGAACCAGCTCCTTGTTAGTACGAGCCTCAAACATTCTCCGGCACCTTATTTCAACTCTATTTCAACTCAAAATGTCTTCCCTTTTAATCCAGTTGATTAGCCAATCAACTGGAGTTTTTTAACTCATCTGTGCTTAGCGAAATATCCATAAAGTTGACAATTTTTATAAAAATTTGTATAAATTTGAAGGAATTGTAAATTTTAGCGTAGAAATAGTAAGAAAGGAATAGTAAAAAATTACTATATTAAACTATGAGTTTGAAACAAAATAAAGGGGGTTAAGATGTTAAAACGCACTATTTCCTTACCAAACTTTCCTAGAGAAAATGTTCTGGAAATCAAAATTTTTGCTCTCCCGGATCAAACGCCTGAACATTATGTCAATGAAAGAGAACATTATCCGTATACAAAGAATCCCACTCCAAAAGTCCAGTCAAATTCTCACTACCAGCATTTTATCATTAATAAACCCACCACCTTTGAAGCCATCATTAAAGAAGGAAGAGCCTCAAAAAAAGCGTTCGTCCATATCGATCCTACTGTCCAAATCATAGAGATTGAAGAACGCTTTGGTTTTCTGCCAATTACAAATGGAGATATTTACGATATCATATCCTGTTTTTCTTTCAAAATGAGCAATCAGATCATTGAACTGATTAATCCGCCAGACTATATCGGAGTTTATGGCAGGAGACGGCCGTTTATCCTGATCCAATGTCTGAAGCCGATTGAGTATTAATCAATAAGCGGTTCTTAAGGACGAATCTGTCTTCCACTAAAGGAATTAAGGTCTTTGATCATCGTTCTAAAGGACGTTCCGTTTCCTATCGAGGGAAAAAGATCTTTAATAACCGTTTTAAAAGACCAGATTCAGAAATTGAGAGTGAGAATGTCTTTGTGAAGCGTTCTAAAGGACGAAATTGGGAGAACGGTTGAGAGAAAAGTCTTTGACAAGCGTTCTAAAGGACCAAATCGGGAAATAAGAAAGCTAAAAGTCTTTAAGAAAAGTTCTTAAGAACCAAAGTCGGAAATTGAGCACTTAAAAAGGCATTAAAGAACAATTCACAAAAAAAACCGGGCGTTTTTGCCCGGTTTTTGCTTATTAGAGGGCAGCCCCCCTAACTCTGGGGGCTGGCCCTTTAACTTAATGATACAAGCTCCAATAATTGATCATCTGTATATTCGGTGAGCCATTGATCGCCTTGTGTAAGAATCGCCTCGTTTAGGATATTCTTTTGTTCCAACAGGGCATCAATTTTTTCTTCTAATGTACCTGATGTTAAAAGCTTGTGGACATGGACAAATTTTTTCTGGCCGATCCGGTAGGCTCGGTCTGTTGCCTGATTTTCAACGGCCGGGTTCCACCAGCGATCATAGTGAATGACGTGGTTGGCTGCTGTTAAATTCAGTCCTGTTCCGCCAGCCTTTAACGATAAAATAAAGATCGGAAATTCATTGTTTTGAAATTGTTCAATCCAACGGTCTCGTTGCACCTTTGGAACAGACCCATTTAGAAAAGGAATATCCATTCGGTACCGTTTTTTCATAACCTGCTGGAGAAGCTGCCCCATGCCAATGTATTGCGTAAAAATCAGCGCAT
This sequence comes from Bacillus oleivorans, assembly GCF_900207585.1. Classification (GTDB taxonomy): domain Bacteria; phylum Bacillota; class Bacilli; order Bacillales; family JC228; genus Bacillus_BF; species Bacillus_BF oleivorans. Next base: position 687,040 of record NZ_OAOP01000001.1, read on the forward strand.
TTTCGTTTTGATATAAAATATCGTCCAGCAATTGAATCACTTTTTTCATCTTCATCGACCGGCTGATAATTTCCGCAGGCTGCTCTTCCTTTAAAAAGAGGGAAGGGTGGTCACAAAGCTGCTTCAGTTTACCCAGCATCTGCAGGACTAAACCTCTTCTTTCAAGACCAGTTAGCCTTTGAATTTTAGCAAACGTTTGCTGGACTTGTTCTTCATAAAGGGCAGCCTGTTCAGGTGTCAGCGTACAATATTGCTTTTGCTCGAGCTTATCTGGCAAGTTTAAAGCAATCTTTTCGTCTGTCTTGGTTCTGCGCAGTAAGAATGGACGAATCAGGGCTTGCAGTTTTTGCAGCTGTTCTTTATCATCATCTCTTTCAATCGATGTGATGTACCGGTGCTGGAAAGAATGAAGACTGCCAAGATAGCCATGATTGAGAAAATCAAAGATGGACCAAAGCTCAGATAATCGATTTTCTATCGGCGTCCCTGTAAGCGCAATATGATGTTTACCTTTTAACTTGCGGATCGAACGTGATTGCTTTGTCCCGGCATTTTTAATATTTTGAGCTTCATCAAGGCCAATAGCACTCCAGTGAATGGAGGATAGTTCCTCCTCATCTATATGCGATAAACCATAGGTGGTTAAAACGACATCTGCATGTTTAGCGGCTTCGATAAAGGCATCTCCTTTTAAACGCTTTTGTCCGTAATGGATATAGACTTTAAGAGAAGGAGCAAATTGAGCCAGCTCTTTTTCCCAGTTTCCAATAACAGACGTAGGAGCAATAATCAATGCAGGTGAAGGGTCCTTTTTCTCTTCCTTACACTTCAACAGATAGGCAATAAATTGTATGGTTTTTCCGAGTCCCATATCATCAGCCAGACATCCGCCGAAGCCAAACTCTCTTAGAAAATAGAGCCAGCTAAAGCCCTCAATCTGATATGGGCGCAGTTCTCCCTTAAGGGCAGAAGGTACCTTTTGCAAAGGGAGGCGGGTTTGATTGGTTAGCGTCTGCAGCATATCGCGTAGCTGACGATTCATCTTGATTTGGATAAAATCATATGGATCGTCGTCTGACTCTTCCTCATCGGGATCAAGGTCGGTTCCACCCATTTTTGAAAGCTTTTGTTCAAGCAAATCCCGAAGCTTGAGACCGTGTTTATCGGCATGCTTCATCATTTCTTGAATTTGCTTCATAAAAGCAGGGTCAAGTTTGACCCAGTCCCCGCGCCACCGCAAGAAATGCCGGTTTTGTTCAACAAGCTTGCGAAATTCAGCTTCAGACAGTTCTTCTCCGTTTAAAGACAATTTCCACTGAAAGTCTAAGAGCTGGTCCATTCCGAGCATGGAAGGACGGGCAGCAGCGACGTTTTCTTTTATATTTGCCTGCAGCTTAAGTTTAGCTTCCTTCATATTTCGCCACCAGGATGGCAGCCAAATGTTAATCCCTAAGAGTACAAGCTTTTCACTATAATGTGTGAGAAAAGCCCATGCCTGTTCATCGTTTAGCTTCGTTTGGAAGGGGCGATTCACTTCCATAAAAGGAATCAGATTCTTCCAGCTTGCGACTTCCTCATTTACCGTTTCCTCGTATTCGAGCCAGCTGGAAGGCCAAGTGAACACTTCGTTCCAGTTGTAAACTTCTTCATGATTATCAACACTTTGTAAAAACGGGGTTAAACTCCAAAGGTCGTCATTCGTTTCAGGCTCCTCAAGCCGGAGTCCCAGGTGAAAGGGAAGGGAAGAGCGGGACTCACTTGTCCAATGCCGCCATTTTTCTTCGGTAAAGTAGGCAGCTAATTCCTCCTGGCTCCAGTAGCTCGATTCCTTCAGTTCCTTCCATTTCGCGGTCCAGTCATTATCAACATGTGGCTGGCTAATATAGGAATCCATCACTTGCTGGAACCAGGCTTCGACCCAATCCCCAATCTTGGCATCGGGGAAAATTTCTTCAGGTAAAGGACTCTCCCAAAAATCAGGGGAGAATTCATCCCATACCATCGCAGGAATTTTCCACGGGAAGTTTGGCGCAAAAGAAGGAATGACTCGTTTCTGAACAATACTTTCATAAATGACACGGGAAACAGAGATCAGCAAATCAGATGTTTCATCCCAATCCCAGTCTACATAAGAATTAAAAGGTTCATTCGCAAAGGCATCTGTAGCCTGCCATGGTGTAAGCTCTATAAAGCCTTGAACTTCCTTTAAATATAACGTCCCAAAAAAGCTTGCCTGATGCCATTGAAAAAATAGGTGCTTCCATTCGGAAAGCGGGAGCCATTTATGATCTTCATTCGTTGCTCCTAAACGAATGGTAAAATCATCGGTTAGAACAGCATGTATTTTAACGGATTTCAACCGGACCATTTATGAGCTTCCCCCTTTTACATTCTTCATGGAAGGCCCGAAGACGAGCGGTCTCCTCAAATAAACCTTCGATATATAAATTCCACGTATTATATTCGTTCATTTTTTCATAGAGCTTTTTTAATTTTTTTAAATAAAATACTGCATCTTTATAAGATGTACGCTTCTTTTCCTGAATTAAACTCGCTATTGTACGATGATATAAAGGAAGCAGGGCCCTCGGATCAGACGACTCGACCGTTGCAAGCAAGTCTACAGGGATATCTTGAATAGGGTAAGAGATTGAGTTCAAAATCTCCATCCATTTTCGGTACTTCTTCGTATGGGCCAGATAAGAGGCATACTCTTGAAAACTATAAGGAAGCAGTGCTTCTAATAGTTTTTCCTGAATCGAAAGTTTACGGTCCAGTCCATAAAGTTTAGCTAGGCGAATTGCAAATTCTGCTGTAGTTCGTGCTTGCTGAGGATCCGCCTCTTTTACATACAAAGGCCATCCCTTTAAAAATTTATCGAAAAACGTATTGGCTCTCGACCATTGTTTTTCAGAAATAAAATAATGAAGCCAATGCAATAAAATAAATACATGGCTTGGTTCCATTTGTTCATCGAGTGAGGACAGAACCTGTTCCTCTTGTCCAGTCAGGATTTGAATATGCCAGAAGGCAATATAAACCCCGGGCTGGTTTGCAAAACTAGGATGTTCCTCATCAATGAAAGCTTCCCACCATTTACGTTCCTCTTGACGAAGAGAGGGGGACTTACACAAATAGGTCCAGAACTCCGTATAAAGCGTGAACTTTTCAAGTAAAAGCCCATGCCCTTCCTTCATAATAGGGTGTAGCTGAGCCCCGAGTTGCGGGAAGTAAACTCCCGTATCAAAAGACAGGGTTTGCGTATGAAAAGCACGGATCGTCTCTTGCGCCTGATCTAAAAAATACTCAATATGCATCCGTACACCTTGGAGTTCCCTTGGTGAAAGAGCAAACAGCTTTTGTAAAAAGAAAAATTGGAGGGCTAACCGATAGATTAGCTTTAACTGGCGATTCTCAGGCTCTTGCCAGCGGAACTTATGATAGATTTGATTAATGGCAGCAGCCGTATATCCGCCAAGCTGACTCCATTCTTCTTCAAACCGCTCCAGCCAGCTCGGGATTTTGTCTTCAATTCCTGCAGAGGTCGCTCCGATTGGCTTGATGCCCTTTTGAATAGGAAGCCTTGCAAGCAAATCACTTCTCTTCCAATCATCAACCCACTTCGTAACTGACTGATATTTAGAAAGCATGGCAAAAAACACCGCAAGCTTATGACGGCACACACCCTGCTGCGGACATTCACACGTACTGTCTTCGAGTTTATCTGCCTGAAGCTGTACTTTTACAGGGATTACATCCTGCACAGTTGCCGAAACCTGATTCGGCCCACTTTGCTTCACTTGAAAAACAAGGCCCTGGCGATATAATAAAAGACTGCGCTGAACAAGCTTCACATGTTCTTCATCATTAAAGTGAAGCCGTTCCTGAAATTTATTTGAAAGTGTTTCAACCATTTCCTTCATTGTGAATTCCATATTGGTTAAACCCCTTTAATGGCAGCTAAGTTAGAGGACGGAACATCCGTTTCCCGCTAAAAACCATATTCTTTCATTATACCCTATTTAAGCTGGGAATTCGATTGGTTTGGTGGAATTGTGGGGGGAGGGGAAAAAGTGATGGCAAGTACACATGAATGTTGGTGGAAGTTAGCGACTAATGATTGGGAATCCTGCTGGAATGCACGAAACCGGTTGAGAAATGCACGAAACCCCGGACGGAATGCACGAAACCGGGAGAGGAATGCACGAAACCCCGGACGGAATGCACGAAACCGGGTGAGAAATGCACGAACCCGAACGGAATGCACGAAACCGGGAGAGGAATGCACGAAACCGGGCTAGACATGAACATAGCAAAAAAATAGAGGACCTGAGCCCTCCATAAAAGTATTTCAATCTTTCCCAGGCCTAGCCACAAAAAACCTCTTTCCATTAAACACATTCACCCCAGGCAAGGCCTCAACCTTCCCATTAACTACGCGAAAATTTTTATTTTTTGGATAGCGAATTTCCTTGTTGTCCTTTCTTGCTACAAAGACTTCATTATTTTTACTCTCTGGTTCAATCCTCGTTTTATATCCTTTTCCTTTAAACCATTGTTCTGCATCGACAAAGAGAGCGTCAGTGGTTTCATCGAGATTTACTTCCAAATAATCTGCCATTACCTTAGCCAAGTCGATATTGTCCAAAAGCCCAGCCGGTTTACCAGGGCCGAAAGAATAAAGTAAAACATCCTCACCTGTATGACCATGGGTGGTAAAGCCAATATGGGCTCGTTTGGCTAAAAATTGCGCAAGAAGACCTTTCACATCATCCTTGTGTTTAGCTGCTTGCAGGAGATCGAGTTCTTCCCTTTGCAAATCTTTGAGTCCGTAATAGGATGCAACCTCTACTAAATTAGAGTGATCCTTTTTTAACAAAGAAACAGCACCCTCAACTGAGAGTTTTGCTTGTTTGATCGGTCTGATAAATTTGGCCGGCGGTGAGATCGCGTAATCGGTATCCGTTCCCCAGTCCCCAATGGACAAGCCGCTATTCCCGTGATCCGCCACAGCAATAACAAGCGTTTTTCCATCAGCATTTGCAAAATCCAATGCCTTTTTGACAGCCTCATCAAACGCGAGCACCTCAGTAATGATCCCAACCGGGTCATTTAAATGAGCCGCCCAATCAACTTTACTGCCTTCGACCATGAGGAAAAATCCCTTTTTCTGCTGAGATAGAGTGTGAATGGCTTTTTCCGTCATTTCTGCTAGTGAAGGCTGTTTCAATCCGAAAGCTTTTCGATCAATATCATAAGCCATTGCACCTTCTGCAAAGGAACCCCAGATTTTCCGGCCAGAGGCAGAGGCTAACTGATGCTTTGAATTTACTAAAGTATAGTCTTTCTCCTTTAACACCTGAAGCAAATTTTCTCCGTCATTTCGGCTTTCTTCTCTATCTCCCGGTAAAAGAGAGGCTTTCCCTCCGCCCAAAACCACATCAATCCCTTGGTACACCTGCTGCTCTGCAATATCAGAGAACATTTCGCGATCTAATACGTGTGCAGAGAATCCAGCCGGAGTTGCATGCTGAATTGGAGCCGTTGCTACAAGTCCTGTTGCATATCCGCTGCTTTTAGCTGCTTCTAATATAGAAGCTTTCGGAATGATATCCTTTGGTTTGTTTGCTTCATCTGACGGATAAAGCGGGGCCATCCCTACTTTATCTACAATCGTTTTATGCCCTGTAGCCATGGCTGTTGCTGCAGAGGCGCTATCCGTGATCACAGAGCGAAGGGAATAGGTGCGAACACCGCCAACAACCATCTCATCTAAAGCAAGACTGCTTCCTTTATACCAGCGCGAGAGAGTAACTGCACTAGAATTTGTCCCATCCATGATCATCATAATGACGTTTTTGCAGGGGGAGGGGGTGGTGTTAGCCAATACAGGCTGACTATATAAGAAAATAAGAATGATTGTCAAAAAAGCTAACTTGGTTCTTTTCAAAGAATCTTCCTCCCTTTTAGAAAAAGTTTCCTTTTTTAATGTGCGGAAGAAGACATCTTCTTATTCATTTAAAAAAGAGATCGGAAATTGTAAATTTTACTCGAAATTGGAATCATTTTCCTATATACTGTAAAACATGGACATTACTAATCTTTTAAATACAATGACCAAAAAAGTAAAAAAATAGCTATATAGGATTATACAGTTAATGCTTCCAGTATGTTAGAATGTAGAAAAAAGTCGAAAGAAAGGAGATGTATTATGCGCAGGGTACGGCAAAGTTTGACAGCAGGCCTCCTTTGTCTATTAATGTCGGGATCTATAACACCAGGATTAGCCTATGGCATGGAGGGAGAAGATCCTGACGCTGCTTCTCAAGAAACTTCCGCACCAGTTGATCAAACGGAAGAAGCTGCCGGCACAGAAATTGAGGATAATTCAATTGAAAGCTATAACACTGCTTATCAAACTGAATTACCAAATGAAGCAATGCTTACATACATAGCTTCCGTCAATACCAATCAGTTTACTGATGTAGGAACAACTCACCGTGCTAAAGATGAAATCTATTATTTAGCCTCAGGGGGAATCATTTACGGGACTTCCGCTGACAAATTCTCCCCAGCTCGAAACGTTACGCGTGGCGAAGCGGCGGCGATGGTAGGTCGTATGCTGTCTTTAGATGGGACAAAGAGAGCTACCGAGTTTACGGATGTAGGAGCGGGTAACTTTGCCTCGGGCTATATTCAGGCAGCTGCTGACAGAGGGATTATAAGCGGGTATAAAGATGGTTCTTTTAAACCTGATCAGCCCGTGACACGCGGGGAAATGGCGTTTTTAATTAATAAGGCGCTAAACTTTGGTGCAACCAGTATTTCTGGAGCAGCCTCACTGCTTATGAATAAAGGAATTGCTCAAGGGCTTCCGGATGGCACTTTTGGCCAAAATTTACATATTATTCGAGCGGACTTTTCTGTGTTTTTAGCTCGCAGTATTTTAGCAGATTTACGAATTGAACCAAATGAGTCTTTTGACCAAGTAGCATTTATTACCGCAACCGATTTAAACGTAAGAACCGGTCCAGGAACCAAATTCACAAGAGTTGCTCAATTACAGCCTCGAGAAGTCAGAAGTGCCTATCAAATCGGGGAATGGTATTACATTACTTGGGCAGAAGGGAAAACAGGTTTTGTCCATGGAGATTATCTATCTAATCAGGCTATTGACGATATAACAAAGATTTTACAAGAGACTCATATTATTGTAGACCCAGGTCATGGTTACACTGACCCAGGGGCAACAGGCTTTGGGACTCATGAAAAAGATGTAGTTCTTGATGTAGCAACCAGAGTAAAAGGATATATCCAACAAACTCCTTTACAAGTGTCGTTAACGAGAGAATCTGATCGTTTTCTTTCTTTAGCGGAACGAGTTACTTTTGCCAAAGAGCAGGGTGGAGATATATTTGTAAGTATTCATACGAATGCGTACAATGGTGAGGCTAACGGGACAGAAACATATTACTATAAAGCTGCTGCAACCAATCCATACACCTCTCAAAGCAGAGCATTAGCCATCTATATTCAAAACCGGGTATTAGAGGCGTGGGGACTATACGACCGAGGAGTAAAACCGGGTAACTTTCATGTACTGCGTGAAAATACAATGCCTGCTGTATTAGTGGAACTTGGATTTATTGACAACACAGGAGATTATCAGAAGATCAGTTCACCAGAAGAAAGACAAAAAGCGGCAAAGGCTATCTTCTTCGGAATACTAGATTACTATTATCATTATGAAGGTTTGGATATTCAATTTTTATATACCCAAATGAATGCTTCGCCATCGCCAAGACTTCATTAATGAACGACAAAAAAAGGAACTGGTTTAAAGCTGGTTCCTTTTTTAAATCATTTATCCGTATGGAATAAAGAATATCGTTTCATGTTACAGATTTTAAAACAGTGAGGGGAAAATTATGATAAAAAAAGGCTCAATCTGTTTTATGTTATTCTTGCTGATCTTCGCATCCGTTACTGGGGCTGGAATGGCAGCAAGTGAAGATACACAGGAATATATTATTCAATTTCAAGATGAGATTCCTGCCGAAATTCTTAGTGCCTTAGGCTTTGAAACCATGTATACATATCCTTCGATTGACTCAGCAGCAGTTAAGGGGAATTCAGCTCAATTAGCGCTATTAAGCAATCAAACTAAACTTTTAACTGTAACTGAAAATAAACCTGTCAATACTTCGTTGACACCTCAAACTGTTTCTTGGGGATATGAGCCGGTTGAAGCCCCGCAAATGGCAGAAGCGGGTTTGACCGGAGATGGAGTAAAGGTGGCCATTTTAGATACAGGTATTGATACGGAACATCCAGATTTAAAAGTGGCCGGCGGTGTCTGTGTTGCCGAAAGCTGTCCGTCTGGTTTTGACGATAATAATGGTCATGGAACTCATATTGCGGGGATCATTGCTGCACAGGATAATGAGATCGGTGTATTAGGGATTGCCCCTGATGTTGAGCTTTATGCCATTAAGTCTTTAGATCAAAACGGTGATGGAACTACAGCCACCATTATTGCCGGAATCGAATGGGCGATTCAAAATCAAATGGATATTATTAACCTAAGTGTGACAACGACTGCGAATGATTCAGCCTTGCAGCGAATTCTTGATCAAGCTTATCAACAAGGAATTCTATTAGTTGGTTCAGGCGGAAACAATGGGACAGCTGCCGGAACAGAGAATAATGTTATGTACCCGGCTAAATATCCTACTGTTATCGCCGTTAGCAGTGTCGACTCACAATTAAAGAGAAGTTCCACCTCTGCTACCGGGTATGAAATTGAAATTGCTGCTCCTGGGGACCAAATATTAAGTACATTTCCAAGTGATGTTTTAATCAATGGAAGTCAGAGTAATGGGTATGCCGTGATGAGCGGAACGTCTATGGCCGCACCTTTTGTTGCCGCCATGCTTGCTCTTTATAAAGAAAAAGAACCTGCTAAAACGAGTGCAGAGCTTCGCACTCTTCTCCAACAAAATGCTTTGGATTTAGGTGTTGCCGGAAAAGACAATTTATATGGATATGGGTTAGTGCAGGGAATCAGTGAAGTCACTGAAGCGGATGGAAACCAAGTGGCGGTTACATCAGTAGTAAATGGTAAAGTTCAGATGGAGATTACAGCAAATGAACTTGTACAAACCGTTACGGTTACAAGAAATGCACAACCAGTGAAAAGCTTAGCTGAAGGTACCTTTACGGATTATGTACTAGCTGGTCAATATCAATATGCATTTGATTTTCAATATGCAGATGGAAAAAAGGTTACAATTCCAGTCAAAGTAGATGTGCCAGCGCCGAAATTTAGTGATCTTTCTATGAAGCAATGGTTTGCTCCGCATATGGTTTATCTGTATGAGAATAGTATTTTAGCAGGAACTACTTCTACCACTATGAAGCCGGATTCTAATATTACAAGAGCGATGGCGGTTGCGATTATCGGACGTGCAGTGGGACTTAATGGGGAAAAAAGATCTACTCACTTTTCTGATGTAGGATCAAACAATTTTGCCTCTGGATATATTCAATCAGCCTATGAAAATGGGATTCTGCTTGGATTTCCCGATGGAACCTTTAGGCCGGACCAAGAAGTGACACGGGCGGAAATGGCGATGCTAGTCGCAAAGGCTTACCGGCTAGATGATGCTACACCGGTTGCGTTTCCTGATGTAAATGAAAAGGTTTCAGGTTACGAAGCCATTTATAAAATTGCCAATGCCAATATCACTTCAGGGTATTTAGACGGGGAATTTAAACCGTATGAACCAATGAAACGATCCACTTTTGCTGTCTTTATTGCAAGGGCGGAGAATCCGCTATTTTTAGATGTCGAATAGTAGAGTAAGAGAGTTGCCTTTGGATGGGGGCAGTTCTCTTTTTTTATGTAGAGGTACGCCTTTTACGGACACTGGTTCCGTTATTTTTGAAAAAAGGGCTAATTTCTAAAATTATCGGACACTGATTCCGCTATTCGAACAAATTAAAGCTATTTTTCCTTGTTTTTAGCAAAATAACGGAATGTATGTCCGATCGTGTCGTAAAAATAGTTGTTTTTATGGAAATAGCGGAACCAATGTCCGCTTAGATGAGGCATAATAAGTTTTACATCTGAAACCAAAAAGCACCGGGGAGTTTTCGCAAGTTTTTTCTTATTACATTATTTTTAAACTCTAGTAACGTATTTGTAATAGAATCGTAACGAAAATTGTCGAAAAAATTTGGTAAACTTGGAATATCATATTAGATCGAAAATCGAAATAAATTGTCAATTATTAGCGAGGTGCCAACATGGTTCGACGAAAGTACATACTAACGATTCTTACTCTAGCAATAATAATGTTACTCGGAATGAATGCCCAAGCTTCGAGCGGTGCTACGAATGAGCAGGTTGTCGAAAAGGCGAAGGAGTTTGTCGGTGTTCCTTATAGATTTGGCGGTAACACACCAAGCGGATTTGATTGTTCCGGATTTATAGTTTATGTTTTCGACCAGTTTGGCATCGAACTTCCTAGAACATCAGCGGGGCAATTTGAATATGGCACTTCCGTTGAGAAAAGTGATTTACAGCCAGGCGACCTTGTATTCTTTAAAAATACATATAAAGCGGGAATTTCCCATGCCGGAATTTATGTAGGCAACAATAAATTTATTAGTGCAACATCTTCAAGCGGAGTTCAAATCGTTTCACTTAGCAATACATACTGGGGACCTCGCTATGCAGGTGCAAAGAGACTTTCAAGTGTTACATATGCCGGATTTACAGATTTAGCAGCTGATCATGATGCGTACACAGCAATCATGACTCTTTATAAAGACAACATTATTAGCGGATTCAGCAATAATGAGTTTAAACCAGAAGATCCTGTAACGCGCGGACAGGCCGCTGCCATATTAAATAGAGTTCTTGGTCTTAAAGCGACTAACTTAAATTCTTTTAAAGATGTAAATGCGAATACTAATTTTGCAAAAGACATTGCCGCGATTAAATCAACAGGTATTATCAGCGGATTCCCAGATGGTACTTTTAGACCGAATGAAAACCTGACTAGAGCACAAATGGCTGTCATCATTGATCGTGCATTCGAAATTGAATCTAACAAAGTTTCGAAAGCAAGTATTTCTTTTAATGACGTCGGTGCTAACTATTGGGCCTATAACTCCATTATTAAACTATCAAGTATTGATAAAACATCCCTTTTCACCGGCTCTAAATTCAGAGCAAACGACAAAGCTACAAGAGCCGATTTTTCAGCAGCGATTTATAGTGTTAAATATTAATGTAACAAAGGGACGGTTCTTCTGTTTCAAAGAAACAGAAGAACCGTCCTTTTTTATTTGATATTGGACTATTTATAGACACATCGACTCTATCTCCCCTCATCTTCAATCCTTCCATAGTTTCCGATAATCTGAATGTCCTATTATTTCAATTACTGTTTCGTTTTGTGTCGTTTATAGGAGTATAAATCTGAATTCGGAGGAAACCTGCAGCGAAAAAAAGAAACTTTATTTTAACAGAAAGGAGAGGAGGGACGAATTCTTCGGAAACTTAAAAAGTATGTAAAGGAGATGTGATATTTTGGGAAACAATGTCTTGCGCCAGCTTTCTTCTGTTGTTTCGATCCTGTTGGTTATGTCATTCATCTTGTCATCCATTGATTATTCATCTGCAGCAGCTCAAATGGCCGATGATCAGTGGGTACAGCTTCAAGTTGAAAATGGCGATTTTGAGGTTAATCCTGCTTCAGAAACAGATCTGCCTGGCTGGGAGTACTGGGATGGCGGCTATCAGGAAGGAATGAGTATCTCTCAAGATCGTGCATTTGCAGGGGAGCAAAGTCTGAAAGTCCATAATAATGGAGTAGTCGGTCTGTTTAGTCAAGAGATTCCGGTAACTGAAGGCGATACATACAAACTGTCAGCACAACTTTTCATTGAAGAATTGACATCTGGAAACCCTGGGATCTGGCTGCGATGGCTGAATGAGGAAGGGGAAATTATTCAAAATAGCCCAAAATACTTCGAGAACCTTCCTCTTCAGCAATGGAATGAAGTTACAATTGAAGCGGCTGCCCCGCCTGAAGCAAAGAGTGTTAAAATTTTCATTTATCAAACGACAGCCACCAAAATGAAGGGCTACTATGATCAAATCCAGCTATTTAAAAAATCATCAGGGATTGCAGTAGACTTACAGAATCCAAGTTTTGAAGAAGCTTCTATTGATGGAACAATACCAAGTTGGGAGTTTTACCCGCCACAGCTTAGTGATGGGACCTCTATTTCTCTCAGTCGAGATGTTGTATATGCAGGTGAACAGAGTGTAAAGATAACAGACGGTTCCAATGAAAAATCAGTTGGGTTGTACAGTAGCGCCGTTCAAATAGAACCAAACAAGGTCTACACCGTTTCAGGCAAAGCTTATATCGAATCTGGAGGTATTAGTATCTACGTTAAATTTTATAATAGCTCTGGACAAGAAGTTGGCAGTTATCGAACCGGATATAATTCACCAAATAATCAATGGATTGATATCCTTGCAGAAGGGAAAGCCCCTGCAGATTCGGTGTCTGCAAAAGTTTTCTTATACGCTGGTGCAGCTGGTACAAGCTCGGCCTATTATGATGACTTCAGATTATCCATGAAAGAACAGCTGGAGCTTCCTTTTGAATTTGGCAATCCCATTAACTATGGTCCAGCCGCTTTAGCAGCGAAAATCCAAGGCGCAGCAATCGGAAATGGAGAACTTTATTTTGTCACGAACGGCTCACCCGGCACTTTTTATGCGAATGATGCCAGTACAGGAGAAGTCATTTTCTCTCAGCCGATTCCCGGGATTGATGTCGTCTGGGGATTAACAATCGGATCTGATGGTAATGTATATTTCTCCGGTACGTATAATGGGATCTTATACCGTTATGTTGTAAACGAAAAAAGAATTGAGCAAGTAGGTAAAAACCCATCGGATGATTGGGTCTGGGAATTAGAAGCTTCTGAAGATGGGAAAATTTATGGAGCGACTTATCCAAATGCAAAAGTGTTTGAATATGATATAGCAAAAAATCAATTTAGAGACTTAGGTTCGATCCACCCAGACCAGAAATATGCAAGAGGACTAGGGGTAACAAATGAAAATCTTTATGTAGGGATTGGCACTACCGCCTATTTATATCAAATAAACCGGGAAACTGGCGAGAAGACGGAAATTAATCTCCCCATAACCGGTCAGGAAACGTCTGTTTCGAATATTTGGGAATACGACAACAGGCTATTTGTTGCTTATGGAACCTCTATGATCGTAATGGATTTGACAACTGGTGAAGTAGTAAAAGAAATGAACTGGCAGGATGAAAATACATTTGATGGATTAATTTCGGAGCCATCTCCTTATGACAGCAGTCTCATCTACTTCAGGAATAAAAATACAAGTGAATTGTGGACATATGATCTAGATACAAATGAAACACAGCCAGTTGAACCGCGTATACAGCTGCCAGCTTCATCTGTAAAAGCGTTCAAATGGACAACCAATCCCGATGGTACAAAAGTGCTTGCAATTCTGCATCAGCAGATTGAGTATTCGATTTATAACCCGCAAACCAATACGTTAGAGGTCAGCTATCCAGAGGCTGAAATGCAAGGACTTGCGATACAAAGTTTGGAAATTGGTGAGGACGATAACGTTTATATGGGCGGATACCAAGGATCGATGGGTGTTTTTGACACTTCGGCAGAAGAATATATTTTACACGAAAGAAATCCTCATCAAATCGAGGGCATCGGTTTTCTGAATGGAAAAGTGTATATGGGAACCTATGGGGGAGCTCTCATATATGAGTTCGATCCAAATCAACCTTATCATTATACAAATGGAGGTCCTGGAAATAACCCGGAAATGGTCTATGATATTGGCGTAGAACAAAGCAGACCGTTCACTTTTGCCTCAGGTGAAAACAAGCTTTATATTGGTACGATACCTGATTACGGCAGATTAGGCGGTGCATTAACGATATTTGATTCGCAGACTAATGAATGGAAAAGTATCCGCAATATCATACCGAATCAAAGTATTATAGGTTTAGCCTACCTTAACGAAACAGTGTATGGAGGTTCGTCCGTTGCAGGCGGACTTGGGATTGAACCAACTGAACAAGAAGCAAAAATGTTTGCCTTTAATACTTCATCGGAAGAATATGAAGTTTTCGATATTAATATAGAAGATTTTCGGCCAGAAATGATCGGGGAGTTATCGATTGGCCCAGATCAGAATTTATGGGGGATTGCTTGGGGATATGCTAATGATGGAATCGTTAAATCAGTAGTCTTTGCAATGAACCCTGAAACAAAAGAAATCCTTAAATCTGCTGAACTCTATCCGGGAGTCCAAAGGGGGAGTCAATGGCGTCCATTCTTTATGAGATGGAGTGACGAGGGCTTACTATATACCACCGCTGGCCGCAGACTTACAGTTATAGATCCTGAAACGATGATGAGTCAACAGCTAGTTGGAGATACTGTTAATCTTATGGATCTGGATAGTGAAGGGAACATTTATTACGCTATCGGAGAAAATCTATTTAAATTACCGGTACCTTTAAATAACGCGCTTGTTTCTATCGATGATAATACGGTCATTCAGGGAAGCGAAAAGAATGTAGAACTGACTGGTACCCTTGCCAATGGGAAAACGGCTGATTTGGCAGGTGCTGAGATAGAATGGTTCAATTCAGATTCTCAGGCTGCTGTTATTGAAAACGGAAAGCTTATTGGAAATAATGCTGGCAGCACCGCGGTTTACGCTAAGGTAACCTATAATGGAGAAACCATTAATTCCAATACAATCACAGTCACAGTTCAAGTTACAGCTTCATCTCTCATATCCCAGATTGAAGAGCTTGAAGCATTAGCAAAACTGAAAAAATCAACCTCTGAGCAACTAGTGAACAAATTAAAACAGGCTCAACATCAGTTTGAAAAAGGCGATACAGCTCAAGCAATTAAACATTTACAAGACTTCGTAAAACTCTTAGAAAATAGTAATGAGAATGAGGATATCATTACCCTGTTAACAACCAATGTGAAATCAATAGAAGATTATTATCGCAAACACTAAAACGAAACAAAGGGACGGTTCTTCTGTTTCATGAAACAGAAGAACCGTCCCTTTGTTTCATTCTTGTCCAAATTTGTCATACGAAATTTTAGAAAAATTTTACTGTATATGAAACTTTTTCATATATTATAGAGTCATATTGTTTAGCGAAACTTTTGGGGGTGGGAGTCTTCGTTGATTTTTAATTAAATCAAAAGAAGTAGTTTTTAAGAGGAAATTTAAAGGGGGATCATATGAGAAAAATCAAAAAAGCACTTAATCTTTCGCTTGCTGCAGGGCTCGTTTTTTCTACTTTAGCTGCTGGAGCAAGTGCACAGACGACTGGTGAAGATGCATATAAAGCACATATCTCGTCTGTTATTCAAAAAAGTCCTTTACTAAAACAGACACAAAATAATAAAACAGAAAATCCAACGATGAGTGCAGATACACTTGTAATTAAATACACGTCACCTCTCACATCCAGTCAGAATCAAAAGGCAAAAGCCACTATGGTGCAAAACATAAAAGAACTGCAATATGCGGTGGTAAAGGTTCACAACAAAGACCAGTTAGACAAAGTCATTAATCAATATATGAGCTATGACAACGTTATTTCCGTAAAACCAAGTGTTTACTTTACTCCATTTGCAGCTGCAGCAGATCCGAAAGCAGCAGAACAGTACCATCTAAGCATGCTGCAAATTGCTAAAGCACAAGGCTTAGCCGGAAAAAATAAAGTAAAAGTTGCGGTTATTGATCAGGGGATTGATAGAGATCACCCAGAGCTTAAGAATAAGCTCGGTGTCGGATATAACATGATCGAACCTTTAAACCAGCCTTGGGCAGATTTCCATGGTACACACGTAGCGGGTATCATTGGAGCTGAAAAAGGAAATGGAACGGGCGGATACGGAATCAATCCAAATGTTGAAATCATTTCGATCGACGTGTTTAACCGTCAATGGGGAGCAACCGATTATGATATCGCGGAAGGCATTTTACAGGCAGTCAAAAGCGGTGCCAAAGTTATTAATATGAGTTTAGGATCTACCATGAATTCACCACTGATTGAAGATGCTGTAAAACAAGCGGTTAAGAAGAATGTTGTCGTCGTCGCTGCTGCAGGTAACTTTGGGGATGATATAAAGAGCTATCCGGCGGCGAATGAAGGAGTCATCTCTGTAGGAGCAATCAATGATAAAAAAGAACTGGCTGAATTCTCTTCGTACGGACCATCTGTTGATTTGGTAGCACCTGGAGAAGCAGTTTATGCCCCGCTTTATGATTACGAGAAAGGATCTACATACGCGAAGCTGGATGGAACTTCGATGGCATCTCCAGTTGTAGCAGGGGTAGCGTCTTTATTGTTATCGAAATACCCTAATTTAACACCATTACAAGTGGAATATATTTTAGAGAAAACAGCAACAGACCTTGGCGATAAAGGCTTTGATGTCAAATATGCGAATGGACTCGTTAATCCAGTAGCGGCCCTCCAATTTGATATCAAGAAAATTCCAGCCTTGTCTGCATCAGAATATAATAAGGAAGAAATCTTAAAACGTGCTGTTAAGATTGATCCAAAAGCTAAAAAGACCCAAGAAGGCAATTTTGTTAAGCCGTATGAGCAAAAATGGTATCAGTTTAATGCAGCTGAAGGAGAGTACATCCAGCTTAAGGTAACTGGATCTGCTAATTACGATTATGCCTTAAAGGTTCATGTTTTCGGGGAAAAAGACTCTGCTGAACATGAGGTTAACATGGTTGCAGAGAATCTCTCAGAAGGAAAGCTAGTAAAGGTTCCATTCTCCGGAACTGTAGCTGTTGCTGTAGTGGATGCAAATGGGAATTATGATAACTCAGGCCAAAACCGGTCCCATTACGCATTAGATATTGAAGTCACGAAGGAAATTCCTGAAGCAGCCTCAAGTTTTACTGAGCCTGTTGTGGTTGAATCATTGCCGTATAGCGGAGAAGATACTTTTGTGTCTGCAGATTTCAAAGCAGCAGCGGAAGACTATTACAAAATTCAGGTGGATGAACCACAAGTGATTCGAGTTGAACTTAGCGGGGTTCCTGGAGTTAACTCAGCCATTGAAGCTTATTTTGCAGATGAGATGATGATGGAAGAAATGAGTAAGATGGAAACCGAAATGACTGACACTGAAAACCCAGACACCGATAAGTCTGAAGGCAAGCCAGAAGAGATTCCGGTTTACCCATTTGTGGTTGCTAATAATAAAGGGTACAGTGAAGGCGAAGTTTTAACGTTTGAGGCCATGCCAGGGCAAACATACATTATTAAAGTAACAAATGATAACTCAAATTATTTCGGAATGTACGATTACTTCCTCGACCCAAGTATGGGAACGGAAGAAAAGGAACAGGATTTTTCTTTAATTCCGTATTATTTGGATATTCATGGTAAGGTTTTGCCGCCTGATGAGGATGGTCTCCCATTTGGGATGATGCCGCCTGAAGAAGGTATGGAAGAAGAACAAGCTACTCTAGAATCCCAAAAGGCTTCGATTGCAGCCGTATTTGATATGTATTACTACCCAGAAGATGACTATGTCACACAAATTGAGAATGCAGCATTACCTTATGAAATGGGGACAGAAGCGTCAGGCTATCTGCAAATGATGGATGATGAGGATTGGTTTGCCTTTGAAGCATCTACAACCGGTGTATACCAATTTGGATTAGTCAGTTCACCTGAATCTTATCCGATGATGGAAATCTATGAAATTGCTACCGAAAAAACACCAGATGGTGAAGAGATTCGATACCTAAACTGGTTAGGTTCAAATATTTCGTGGGATGCATTCGGAGTTGGGGTGAAGAAGGATCTCAATACTGCTCTCCGTAAAGGAAAGAAATACCTAGTGAAATTAAATGAAAATTACTATGAAGGTACAGGAATTTCATTTAATCCGTATGCTTTTACCTCAAAGGTGCTTCTACAAAACCATGAGGACCAATATGAAGATAATAATGAAACTACCAAGGTAAAAGACCTTCCAGGAACAACGGTTAAAGGTAATTTCGGAACAGCCAATGACAGAGATGTTTTCTATTTCAAATCATCTAAAGACGCACTTTATGGGGTTACAGTCCAACGTGGTGCATTAAGTGACACATTGAAGAAACTGCCTAAAGAACTAGTAGCACCGTTCTATAGTTTTGTAACGTTTATAGAAGATACAAATAATAATAGAACACTAGATGATGATGAATGGGCAAAGGTTCAGCACATTGATTTGATGAACATAGATGGAATAACATCTGGTTCGATTTCAGCGAAAAAGGGTAAAAACTATTTTGTGATCCTAGAAGGATACGCTGATGGTCCGAACTCATTTACGCTGTGGCCATATGAGTTTAAGCTTCAAGAGCAAAACCGCAAAGATGAAGATGCCGGATCCGTGGTAAAAGGGAATGTACCTTCAAAACCTCTAGCACTTAAGAAAACAACATCTAGACTCTATACAGCAAAAGGTTATTTAAATGCTGGAGTGAAAAATGGTGATGAGGATTGGTATAAAGTAGACGTTTCTCACTCTTCAACATTGAAATTCAGAATGAGCACGTCACACGAAACAGATGCCGTTGTAGAGGTTTACCAGAATGGAAAGCTCATTCACTCAGCCGATGAATATGCATGGGGTGACGATGAAGTCTTCTTCCTGTCTCTAAAACCAGGAACCTATCATGTTAAAGTAAGAGACGCCAACAACAATGCAGCACTTTCACCTTATGAGTTTAAAGTGTACTTCACTAATTAAATTTACAGGGAAAAGCGGCCTCGTGCCGCTTTTTTCTTGAAACAGAGGGACGGTTCTTCCGTTTCACTGAAACGGAAGAACCGTCCCTCTGTTTTTTCATAAAATAACCAACTAAAATACTATTTAGTTTTATAGGTTAAGTTTGGTAGAATAATAGGGACGTTTTACAAAAAAACTAGTTTTTCGACACAGGGGGTTGAAAGGATTGAGGAAAACAATAGCGGCTATTGCCACATTTATGTTGGTTTTGAGTTTATTCTCTTTACCTGCTAAACAAGCAATGGCAGCCGAGGATGACATTACTGGCCATCGTTTAGAAACTGAAATGCGTCATCTGATTGAGTTAGGCGTTCTTGCAGGCTATGGAAACAATATTTACAAGCCAAATCAAACAATCACTAGAGCTGAATTTGCAAACTATGTTTATAGGGCATTGCAGCTGCCTAATGGAGTGCACAAGTTTCCTGATGTAGACCCAGGCTCTTCGTTAGCGGTAGGAATCAATGCTTCTGCAGCAGCGGGGCTTGTTCAAGGCGGAAGTGACGGCAAATTTAGACCGAATGATTTGATTACACGCGAACAAATGGCAGTTATGATTGATAAGTCATTAGCATACTTACAAATGGAAGCAGAAAAAGCTCCCCTGCCATTTACAGATAATGATGAAATTCAGTCATCCACTTTTGCGTTAGCGATCATGCATAATGTTTCTTTAGAGATTATAAGAGGCTTTGACGATAATACGTTCAGGCCAAAACAAAATGCAACAAGAGCAGAGGCCGCAGCCTTTATTTCCAGATTAATTACGAAATATGAGGAGCAAGGCGGAGAAGTTACTCCAGATGTCTATAAAGTAGGAACGATTAATGCAGATGGAACCATCTCATACGGATCACAATCGTATACTACATATGATGCAGCCACTGCAGCTGTTACATCTGCTTCTACGCAGGTTATTTCTTTAGGAGAGAAAATCGTAAAAATGCCTTCAGGTATTGCGATTACTCAGCCTAATCCTGATAATCAAGCTATTTTTTACTCTAGACCGGTCTTTACAACAGCAAATATTATGTTTGGTGTAGAACTTTATCGAGAACTAGAATATATCGAATCCACTGGAGAATATGTAAAAGTCCGGGTGGCTGATTCGATTGGTTATGTCAAACATTCTGCTGTAAAGCTTGTGCCTACTCAGCAAAAAAGCAGTAGATCTTATTATCAAGTAGACGCATCTGGTGATTTAATTCACCTTGAATACAGCTATTCAGCAAATGCGTATCATACTGGTTACGCGGTAGGGCCAGCACCAGACTTTTTAGAAACTGGCAAGAAATATTACAGCTGGAATGGGTACGACTTCTATGCAGAAAATGGAACAAAAGTAGGAACAGCCTATAATTACTTCCAGTACCTGCCGATTAGAACAGCAACCAGCTATACTGCACAAGAATTAGACCAATTTATAGCTCAAAAATATCAAGAGCTTGGGGTTTCAAATGGATTACTTACTGGCAAAGGTGCTTTCTTAAAACAAGTTGAAGAACAATATCGGGTTAATGCATTGTTTATTTTAGCAATGGCTGGCCATGAAAGCCGTTACGGTACAAGTGCATATGCCATCGAAAGAAACAATTTGTTTGGAATTGAAGCTTTTGATAGCGATCCAAACCGCGCAAAATATTTTGATAGTGTAGAAGATAGTATCACTGCATTAGCACAAAACTATATGAATGAGAAGTATGTTAGTCCAAATGTTTCCTATGATAACGGAGCGGTTGCCGGTAACAAAACAACAGGTGTCAACGTCCGTTATGCATCTGACCCATACTGGGGCTTAAAGGTTGCCCGTCATATGTACGGCATTGACAAGGCGCTTGGAGGGAAAGATCTAGGAAAATATCAAATTGGCATTACGAATACGAGCGGATTAAATATACGGACACAGCCTACCACATCATCTGCGATCGTTTTCACTTATGATAAAGCTGGTTATCCAGTTGTGATTTTGGAAAGCGTTACTCAACCAGACGGATCCATCTGGCATAAAATCATCTCTGATAAACTCGATGTAAAAGAAGCTTATGTGTATTCGATCTATGTCAATCAGCTGAATACAGTCAATCAATAATGAAAAATCCCTTAGGTAGTTTCCTAAGGGATTTTTATTTTTCTTTATAAGCGGACATTAGTTCCGTTATTGCTATAAAAACAACTGTTTTATTGATGTTATAGGACATACGTTCCGTTATCTTACAAAAATCATGTAAAAATAACAGTCTTTTACCAAAATAGCGGAACCAGTGTCCGATAAAATCAGAAATCACCCTGTTTTTCGCAAATAGCGGAACCAGTGTCCGGAAAAACTAGCACCTATGATGAACTCGCTTCTTCTATACCGAGATAGAGCTAATTTAATACAGGTTTAAGAGTTATAAGTTCATATAAAAAACGACCTTAAGAAGGAGTAACAACTCCTTCTTAAGGTCTATTTTTTACACATTAGATTTCTTTCTTCTCCTCACCATTTGCATCAAGCTATTAAATCCTTCTCTATACAGGAAGTAAAGTCCCGCCACATAGAGCACGACACCTAATGGCACATAGATCATTAATTCGATCAAGGAGTAAAGCGGGGCAAGTAAGCCGGTTTGCTGCAGCAGATATAATGGTAAAACCATCACTAAAGTTGGCAAGGTTCCCCGGATAAGCAAGGCTGCGAGCTTCCTGCCTTCTCCTTTATCAAATTCACGGTACACAACAACTGTCGAAACGGTTAAAAAATATACCGAAACGAGTGAACTGGATAGTGCGAGAGCTGGATAGCCAAAACGATCGACGAGCAAGAAATTCAAAATAAGGTTCAATACGATCGTCGTCACACTAATCCGGAATACGACTGCTGTTTTTCCTTTCGCGTACATCGACTTCGACACGATGAATTGCAGACCTTGTGTCAAAATCATTGGCAGATAGAGCAGTAATGCAATGTAGGCACCTTGTGTGTCAGCGGCTGTATAAGCCCCACGCTGGTAAATAAACTCAAGCAGCGGATAACCAACGACTAATAACCCTCCTGTAATCGGTAAAAGCGTCAGCCATGTCAGGCGCATTCCATCATAAAAGGTTTGCTGAAACCCTTTTTGATCATCTGCTCTTTCAGAGAGCAGTGTGAAAATAATAGTTGCAATGGTAGTACCGTAAATAGCACTCGGAATACTGACGACAAGGGAGGCGTTATTCAAATAGGTAACGGCCCCTGTAATTGTTCCGGATGCAAAGATATTATTGACAAACATATTAACCTGTCCGACCACAGAATTTAACAGAGCCGGAATAATTAATACGATAAATGTCTTCTGGAATGTCTTGTCCAACTTCATCTGCGGCTTCCAGTAAAACTCTCGTTTCCGCAAATAAATAAACTGAATAATCACACCACAAACCGTACCGAATAAAAACCCATAAGCTAAACTGTAAATCCCCCATTGTTCAGAAAAGAGGATGGCAAATACTGCACTCATTAAGGTTGCAAGTAATTTAGAAATATGAGTTGGAACAAACGTACGCCGAGACTGTAAATAAGATTCCAAAATCCCGCTTAACGCAATCGCTGCCATCCCATAGAAAAAGAGGCGAGTCATATTGACCGCAACTTCTTCGGCACCAGGCGTCATGTTGGCATAAATGAAAGGAACAATGTCATCTGCCCAAATGCCTAAAGGAATGGAGAGAACAAGGAAAATCACAACCGTTATATTCATCAATGCATTGGCATTTCGTTCAGTCTCAACTGGTTTTTCCTTTTTTTCTTTCATATAAAGCGGGAGAAATACATTGTTAAACCCGACAGAAATCATGGCAACAACTAATGTTATAAAAGAAAAGGCAAGCTTGTAGCCATCGGTGTAGTCACTCGCACCAAATTGATGGGCTACAATTCCTTCCCGCAAAAAACCTGATAGCTTCAAAACAATTGCTAACAGGGTGATCCAAATGGCAGCCTTCTTCAGATTTGCCATTGATGTCACCTTCTTTAAAAATTAATGAAAAAAAGGGGGCCAGACCCCCAAAACGTTATACTGTTAAAGCTTTTTTATAAATCTCTTCATATTTTTTTGCTGCAGCGAGGTGAGAGTATTCATTCTCGATTTTCGTACGCGCTTTTTGGGCTAGCTCCTGACCAAGTTCTGGGTGATCGAGTAACTCAATAATGGCCTCTGCAAGCTGTTCAACATTTTTTTCTTCTACTAATAAACCGTCTTCTCTGTGGTTGACGATTTCTTTTAGTCCGCCAACGGCACAAGCAACAAGTGGCGAGCCTGAGCCCATTGCTTCCAGTGCTGAAATCGAAGTTGCTTCCTCAACACCGGCAGAGTGAACACTTGGCACTAACACAACATCTGAGAGGGCGTAGTACTCTTTTACCGTATCATGAGGAACGGCACCTAATAAGGTTACATTTTGTTCGAGTCCTTCTCTTGCTACGATATTTTGAATTTCACTCATTGCCTCACCGCTGCCTGCATAAATCAATTGAGTATCAGGGTGAGCCTTCAATACAGCCGGCAATGAAAGAGCTGGATATATAACCCCATTTTTCTTCGTTAAACGTCGAGGAACGAATAAAACTTTCTTATTTAAATCAATCCCGTACTTTTTCCGATATTCGTCTCGCTTAGCTTGATCCGGCTTAAATTGATGAATATCAATAAAGTTCCGGATGGCTGTAGCTTCAACGCCAGAAACCTCTTTAACATACTCTTTTAAACGCTGGTCCACTGTAATAATCGCACGTGTACCTTTATAAGAACGAACTTCGACTTCCTTCATATAGTTAGCTTCCGGGCTACCCTCATCCATCGACCCTTTACTCACCGATTCAAACGTCATATAGCCGTGCACAGTTGAAACCGTCGGAATCCCAGTTTCCAAAGCAGCTAATGT
This sequence comes from Bacillus oleivorans, assembly GCF_900207585.1. Lineage (GTDB taxonomy): Bacteria > Bacillota > Bacilli > Bacillales > JC228 > Bacillus_BF > Bacillus_BF oleivorans. The sequence continues at coordinate 710,881 of NZ_OAOP01000001.1, forward strand.
TGTAAAAGGATCCTGCGCGTTAATCAAATCATATTGCTTATCTTTATTTTTATTAATCAGCCCTTGGAGCAGGCGCTTCCTTACATTATGACTCCAGACAATGCCTTTACCTTTTTTCACTTTATTCAGGACAAAGGATGGCCCTTGCGCATAAAGCTTGCGAACAGGCGAAGGAATATCTGAAAACGATAGAACATCCACCTCATGGCCAAGCGACTCCAGCCCAGCCTTCAACGTCGTTACATGGGTGGAAAGACCACCAGCATGGGGATAATCATAAGCGGTCGCAATTAATATTTTCATGAGTAATTACCTCCTTGAGTACGGGATTTTTGTACACTCAACTTTCGCAGCGTGAATTCGTTTAGAATGACTGTGGGCTCCATTGAACTTTGCGTTAATGCATTTGCTTATGCGGACATACAATGCGTATTTTATAAAAAGCCGGTTTTTAGAAAATTATAGGACATACAATCCGTTATTCTAACAAAAATGCCTGTTTTAAAAAATTATAGGACATACGTTCCGTTATTTACCGTGAATCATGGAAATATTGCCTGATTTTGTCCAAATAGCGGAACCAGTGTCCGCTAATTTTGAAAAACTGCGATTTTGTCACAGATAACGGAACGTATGTCCGTTAGCAATCCACTGCCCGCAAAAAATGAGTAAACAACCTAATCGAACCAAATTCCGGTTATCCAGAACTCAATCCCGAGCAAACTTCTCCTTCAACAACTCTATATTCTTCAACGCTTCTTTCTTTAGTTCCTCAGCATTCGTCTTCACAATAGTAGCGTAGTGATTGTGGTTATCTAAGATCTTCATCGCATTTTCCACTAACACTTGCTCATCCACTTCCTCTAATACAGACGAAACTTCCCACATTCCGTTTCGCTTCAGCAGACTTTCAACCTTTTTATCATAGCTTAACCCGATATGGGGAACTCCCATCAGGGTAGAGAAAATCAAAGCGTGCAGGCGCATTCCAATTGTCATTTTACATTGCCCGATAAACTGTAAATATTGGTTTGGCGTGAAATCATTACCAAGCAATAAACACTTATCCGCATGCTTCATGTGAGCCATCACATCTTTACTTGCCTTTTCATCGTGGTGGCCTTCCATTGGAACAAAGACAGGGGTGAAACCCGTCTTTTCGATGAGCTGATCCAAAATCACAGCCATTTGCTCAAACTGCTTTGTCCGACCTAACCACGGACGTACAGAAACCGCAATCAGCCGCTCGTCACCCTTCAGCCCTAAAGACTCGACACAAGCCCTATCTTCCTTCGGCTGAAACGCAAACACAATATCAGACGTCACCACAGTCTGAGGCTTCTTAACCCCCAGCTTATGTAAAAGCTCCTTCGAGTACTCATCCCGTACCGTAATAAAATCAGCCAGATTGGCAAGCTTCATTAAAAACTTGCCCCACCCGGAATTAACCGGACCGACTCCTTGAGAGAAAAACATCACTTTTGTCCCGCAAAGCTTTGCCAGTAAGACAATTAATAAATAATAGGGAAGAGGTCCGAACAAAAACTTAGTCGGATACGTATCCTGTAGAAGTCCACCTCCACCACTAATCAATAAATCAGCACTCTTAAGCTCGCGAACTTTTTCTTTATTTTCCCGTCGCCATGCCCGGTAAACGGACTTAACATTATGTTCCTTTGCCGTCTTCTCAGGAGACAAAGAAAAAACGGTAATTTCTGGATTATCAAAATTTGTGCGTAAATTGTCAATAATTGCTTCTAAAATTGCTTCATCACCAGTGTTGCCAAGGCCATAAAAGCCAGAAATAACAAATTTCAAGGATGCTCCTCCTTTTGCAGTCTAAAAGGTTTACCCTTATTATTAGGAAGGGAATATATACACCATTAGGTTCTATGCCTTCTCACAGGGCAAGCCTATAAAATTCATGCTATATTTTATCATTCCCTTAAGTAAACAACAATGAAAACTAATGCAAGTCGAAAATTGGCATGATATACTATGTGAGAAATAATTTCATATCCAAATGTGGGAAAGGTGCAAAGGGTCAGAAAAGAAATAGATCCCTCGTATATGTATAGGAAATCATACGAGAATTTGACCTGTTACCCAAAACACCAAGAACCCCCACTTACTTCAAAAAAAGCGAGGTCTTTTTTTAATGAAAAAAATATGTGTCGTTGGATTAGGATACATTGGTCTTCCTACATCCGCCATCTTCGCCCAAGCAGGCTTTGAAGTGGTCGGCGTCGATGTAAACCAAAAGATCGTTGATTCTTTAAATAATGGAAAAATTCATATTGAAGAACCAGGTCTGCCTGAGGTTGTGGAACGAGTTGTAAAAGCGGGAAAGCTACGCGCTTCTCAAACACCTGAACCAGCAGACGTTTATATTGTGGCGGTTCCAACACCGATCCATCCAGATCAAACAGCGAATGTTGATTACGTAAGGGATGCAGTGCAAACCATCACTCCATTTATTCAAAAAGGAAATGTTCTCATTGTCGAATCTACGATTCCGCCAAGAACAATGGATGATTTAGTTGCACCTATCATCAAAGAATCCGGATTAGATCCATATAAAGACGTTGCGATTGCTCACTGTCCGGAACGTGTTCTCCCAGGACAAATCCTTAGAGAGCTTATTGAAAATACACGCATTGTCGGCGGTATTACGCCTGAAGCTGCGAAACAAGCGGCTGATGTCTATCGTGCTGTCGTGAAAGGCGATGTAATGGAAACAGAAGCGGTTACAGCCGAAATGTCTAAGCTGATGGAAAACACTTATCGTGACGTAAACATTGCCCTTGCAAACGAGCTTGTTAAAATTTCAGCGAAACTTGGAGTGGATGCTCACTCAGTGATTGCGCTTGCTAACCGCCACCCGCGTGTCAATATCCATCTCCCTGGACCAGGTGTCGGCGGCCACTGTTTAGCAGTTGACCCTTACTTTATCGTGGAAAAAGCACAAGAAGAATCACCATTGATTCAAACAGCAAGAAACATTAATAACTCAATGCCTCATTATGTTGAAACGCAAGTGGAACGATTAACGTCTGAATTAAAGAATCCAAAAATTGCCTTGTTTGGTTTGACGTATAAAGGAAATATAGATGATGTCCGGGAAAGTCCAGCACTCGATATTGCGGAATCTCTGCTCAAGCATCCAAAGCTCAATGTCGTGGCTCACGATCCGCACGTTCGTGAAGAACAAGTTTCCTTCCCATTACACAGCTTTGAGGATGCGATTAAAGACGCACACCTCATTGTCGTGTTAGCGGATCACAATGAGTTTAAGAACTTAGATGGGGCAGTCTTAAAGCAGCATATGAAGACTCCAGTTATCTTTGATACGAAAAACTGTGTGAACGAAATTGAAGGAGTAACGATTTACCGGTTAGGAAATCTGTCTCATCTAAAAGCGATTCAAGAGTAAGGGGAGAATAGCATGAAAAAGGAGACCTATTTTGGTGTAGAGGTTTCACCGCTATCGTATGAGGAGATTGTCGATACACTAAAATTAAGGATTCACTCTGGGGAACAATCAACCATTATTGCTGTCAATCCTGAAAAAGTTATGGCTGCACAAAACAATCCGCAGCTAAAAGAGCTGATTAATGGCTCTACCTTTCAGATTCCGGATGGAGTCGGAATCTTGCTGGCTTCAAAATTAAAAGGAGGCGACATCCAATCAAGAGTCACAGGTGTGGACATGATGGAGCGCCTTCTCTTAATGGCTGAGCAGGAAGGGTACAAAGTCTTTCTTTATGGGGCAAAAGAAGAGGTTGTAAGCAAGGCGGCTGCTAACATCCAAATTAAGCATCCGGCGATCCAGCTGGGCGGCTATGAAAATGGCTATGTCCAAGATCAAGAGGAACTTGTTGAGAGAATCAATGAATCTGGTGCAGATATTTTATTTGTTGCCTTAGGCAGTCCAAGACAAGAGCTCTGGATTCGTGAAAACATGCCGCGCCTAAATGTGAAAGTGTTCCAAGGGGTTGGCGGAAGCTTTGATGTTTATGCTGGCCATGTCCAAAGAGCACCAGAAGGATTCCGCAAACTCGGTCTGGAATGGCTTTACCGCCTTATGAAAGAACCAAAGCGATTCAAGCGCCAGCTGGCACTGCCAAAATTCCTGTTAAAAGTTCTGTTTACAAGAAAGGATCAGGCTAGATGAAAATCTTACACTTAATTAGCGGAGGAGAAACCGGCGGCTCGCGAAAGCATGTTGTCACACTCCTTGCGAAATTTCCAAGAGAACAAATTTGTCTAGCCGTGTTCCAGGAAGGAGCGCTTTCACAGGAAGCCAGAGAAGTTGGGATCCGTGTAGAGGTTTTTCAGCAAAAATCTCGCTATGATTTGTCGGTGTTAAACCAGCTTGCTTCGTTTATTAATAAAGAAGGTTTTGACATTCTTCATACCCATGGACCGCGTGCAAACTTTCTCACAACCTTTATGATTGGAAAAACCAACTGCCGCTGGGTCACCACGATTCACAGTGATCCGAAGCTGGATTTCATGAAAGGCGGGCTTAAGGGTAAGCTATTCACGAAGCTTAATCTTTGGTCCTATCAAAAAATTCAATACTTCTTCGCGGTAACAGAGAGATTTAAACAAAACCTCATGGAAATAGGAATTGAGGGAGAGAAGATTCAAACCGTCTACAATGGGATTGATTTTACACCTCCTCAGCCTGAAGATGTCTCACTCCGGGAGAACCTCGGATTATCGCAACAGGATTTTATTATGGCTTTTATTGCACGTTTACATCCCGTTAAAGGACATGATCTTGTGCTAAAAGCACTCCATAACCTAAAAAATCCTCGAGTTAAGCTGCTCCTAATCGGAGACGGCCCGATTAAACAAGAAATAGAAGAAAAAATCAATGAACTCAACCTTGAATCTCAAGTCACGATGCTCGGCTTTCGTAAAGATGTAGCTAATCTACTATCCATTTCTGATGTAGCATTGCTTGCCTCTGAAAGTGAAAGCTTTCCGCTTGTTTTACTGGAGGCTGCTAATCAAGAGGTTCCAATCATTACAACCGATGTTGGTGGTGTGAAGGAATTAGTGCTAGAGCCAGAAATGGGCTGGATTGTTCCTGTAGGAGATCAAGCTGGTTATGAAAATGCAATAAAACGTGCGTATGATTCCTGGGAAAATGGAATGCTACAAGAAAAGGGAAAATCCCTTCGTAAGCATGCCGAAGCAAATTTCTCGCTAGATAACTTAGTTCATCTAACAACCGAAACCTACAGTAGACTACTGAAATAATAGATAGTACAAATTTGTTTAGGGATCAGAATGGAAAAATTATTCATTGCCCTACATAAAAATTTTTATTAATGTATTACCGTACTGTGAAACTAAAAAGGGGAACCTACAGATTATGATCGAAACTAAAAACAGCCTAACGTATTACGTCGTTATAGCCATGCTTTGCCTGGTTCCAATTGTATATTGGAAAGAATATCTGGGACCAATCCCGATAAGTATCGAAATTATTCTCATTCCACTGCTCGTACTGGCAGCCTTATACGATTATTGGAAGAAAAATATAGAACTCAATTCTTTTCCGGTCATGCCAATTCTAATTGCGTTCATTTCCTTCTTTATCGCATCCCTGCTTTCGTTAATCAAAGCAGAATACATGGCCCCTGCGATTATGGAAATTTTGCGATTCCTATCATATGTTTTCCTATTTACCATTTTGGTAAAAATAAAATTCTCAAAAGAACAATACTTTACCTTTGCAAAAGTATTCGGAGCGACAGCCCTATTAATTGGGATTTTCGGGATCATACAATATGTATTTGATATTTCCTTAAACAAAGCAGGATTATATGCACTGGAGGAAGCAAAAGGTCGGGTCGATGGAACATTAGAAAATCCTAACTACTTTTCTTCATTCCTTAACTACGTGATTCCAACACTTGTTTTATTGAGTGTGGTGTACTTCCAACAGAAAAAATGGCAGTTCTTCTATTTTGGGTTCTTTGCCATTTACGTGATAAACCTAATCTTTACGTATACCCGTGCAGCATGGGTAACGATGTTCTGTGCCTTCTTCCTAACGATTCTCTTCATGCCAAAGAGATTCCTGAAAGGTTTCTTCAAGCCGCACATGCTGATCGCATTTGTTGTATTAATTGTATCGGTATACTTTATGCCAGATGTTCAGTCAAGAACAAATTCTGCGATTTACGCGGTGCAACAGCTCATTTTTCCTAAATGGCATATGGCATTACCAGGAGACGGGGGAGATGGAGAAGAAGATCCTGATGTTGTGGAAGAGGATCCAGATGATGAAACAACTGAAAGAGCCGTAGTATCCCGTGTCACACTCTGGAAAACCGGCTGGTTTATGTTTAGAGACAATCCATTACTTGGAGTCGGAATCGGGAACTACTATGACCGCTACAGCGACTTTACCGAAAAATATCCGGAACTCGATATCGGCCACGAAACCTATTCAGTCCATAACTCTTATCTGAAGGTAATGGCTGAAGGCGGAACAATCGGAATTCTGACCTTTATGTCGATTTACGTGATTTTCTTCCTTTATATCCTGCGCTTATTCTTTAAGCAGCCGGATCTAAAAGGTAAAGTGATCGCAGCCGGACTATTTGTCGGAAGTACAACGTTTATGGTGCAAAACCTTTCAAACAACCTCATGTTTATCCCAAGGTTAAATGTGATCTTCTGGTTAGTCGGAGCACTTGCTTTAGCTTTCCTTTATCTAAATCAAAAACAATTTAAAGATGCATAAAAGAGACACCACTTTTCCATAAGCGAAAGGTGGTGTTTTTTTTTTTGCTAAAAAATTCTCTGTAACATAAAATTTTTTTTGGGAGTTAGGTGAAACTTTTTCGTAAACTATACGTCATATATAAGGAAAAAATTTTCTATAATGGCATAGAAAAGTGCATTTTTGGGATAAAAATTCATACAATTTTCCCATGTATGCAGAAAATTCCATGGTTCCACTTGAGAAATTTGTAAAAAACAGTTGAAAAATCCTAGCGCTTTGGTAGAATAGATTACGAGTTTAATAATTCTATTTCTACCAATCTCACGTAAATTCATCCAAGACTTAGAAATTTTTACATATCTTAGAGGAATTCTTTTGAGGCAACCCGCATAGGTTGTAGCTTGTGGGAATAGGATTGAGAAACTCAAAACCGTTATAAACTGATCAAAAATCAGTTTAATAAAAAAGTTATACAAAACAGGGGAGGAAACAAAAAACATGGCTTATCAACCTAAGTCTTATCGCAAGTTCATCGCTACTGCGGCTACAGCTACTTTAGTTGCATCTGCAGTCGCACCAGCAGCCGCTGCTACACAATTCACTGATGTAAGTGAAAAATATGCAGAAGCTGTACAGTATTTAGTAGACAATAAAATTACAGTAGGTATGTCTCCTACTAAGTTTGGTGTTGCTGAAAACATCATTCGTGCTGACGCAGCTGTATGGTTAGCAGCAGCTCTTGGTCTTGACACAACAAATGCTCCAGATGCTGGTTTCACTGATGTACCTGCACGTGCTGAAGGTGCTGCAAACGCACTTAAAGCTGCTGGAATCACTAGTGGTAAAACTGCTACTACTTTCGGTGCTAACGACACTCTAACTCGTGGTGAAATGGCTATCTGGCTTCAAAAAGCTTACGATCTAACTGGTGAAGCTGAACTAAAATTCACAGACGTAGCTAGCCAATACCAATCAGCTGTTAAAGCCCTAGTAGCTAACGAAATTACTTCAGGTAAAACACCTACTAGCTTTGGAACTGACCAAGAAATTACACGTGGAGATTTAGCAATCTTCTTGTACAAAGTAGAACTTCTTACAGCTGATCCAAAAGTTGTAAGTGTAAGTGCGATTAACGCTAAACAAGTTGAAGTTAAATTCAACAAAACAGTAGATAAAGCAACTGCTGAAGATGAAGCAAATTACAAAGTAAATGACACAGTTCTTTCTACTTTCGATGCAGGTGCAACTGCAGCACTTCAATCAGATAAAAAATCTGTAGTAATTACATTTACAAACTCTCAAAATAAAACATCTTTTGATTTAACAGTATCAAATGTTAAAACCGAAGATAAAGCACAAACTGTACCTAGTTTCAAAGGCGTTGTGACTGTTAACGATGCAACTGCTCCAACTGTAGCTAAAGTAGAATATACTTCTGCAGGTAAAGTAGTAGTTACTTTCTCAGAACCAATGAATACTGGTGTAACTCCAATTGTACGTGTAAATGGCACTCCAGTTGCTGCTAACTTTGTCGCTGGTTCACAAACACAAGTTGAAGCAACAGTTACAGTTGCTAAAGGTGCAACTGCTACAATTTATGTTGCAGGCGCTAAAGACTCTGTAAACAATGAAATGGCTATTTACAACGGATCATTTGTAGCTCCTAACGATTCAGAAGGTCCTGCAATTGCATCTGTTACTCAACTTGGTCATAACAAATTAAAAGTTGTTTTAACAGAAGCTCTTGGAACTACTGCTGGATACGAATTAGCAAACAATGAATTCAAGTTCTTACTTGGTTCTACTGTTTACAGTAGCACAGCAGCAGTAAAAGACACTAATGATACTTCAGGTAAAACATATGAAGTAACATTTACAGAAGCAGATATTTATGGAGCAACAAATCCAGTAAATTCTCAAACTGTAACATTGATTTTAGATAAAGATGCCATTAAAGATGTTTACGGAAATGGAAATGCAGCATTTAATCAATCATTCACTTTCAATGCTGATAAAACTGGTCCATCTCTAGTGTCTGGCAAACTATCTGACGATAAACAAACATTTGAATTAACATTTAACGAAGAATTCCTTGGAACTGATCCAGATGTAGATGAATCAAAAATCATCATTACTGATGCTAATGGTGTGAGATTTGGTGCACTTGCTGCAACAACTGTTGTAAAAGCTGGATTAGGAAATGAAAAAGTTCTTGTTGTTGACTTCGTTTCTGGTACAGGTACAATTCCTAACGGAACTTATACAGTTCAATTACAAGCTGGAGCAGTAAAAGATGCTAAAGCTAACCTTTCTTCTGCTGGTTCTGTAACAATTGTTGTTGGAAGTGGTAATGACTCATCTAAACCAACTGCTACATTAGACATTGAAAATGTTACAGATGCTCCGCAAAGTGGAGTTAATAAATTTGTAATTGACTTCTCTGAAGAAGTAACAGCTAGTGCATTAAACCTTGGAAACTATCTATTAGATGGTAGAGCTCTTCCAAGTGGTACAGTTGCATACTTCAATACTACAGATAAAAACAGTGTAACAATTGAGTTACCAGCTAATTCTGTAAACATTGGAAGCACTGCTACTGGAACTGATGCTTTATTATCAGTAAGCAACGTAGCTGATAAAGCAGGCAATGTATTAAATCCAACTAACTTAACAGTTAAAATTGGGGATAATACTCCGGCTAATCTAGTATCTGCACAAAAACTAGGAAACACATTAGTGTTAACATTTGACGAAGCATTACATGCTGATGCAGCAGATGCAGCTATTGCTGAAGTATTAGCTAACTACACAATTAAATCAGGTTCTTCAACAGTTGTAGCAGGAACTGGTGCAGCTACTGCAGCACTTGTTGCAGGCGACAGCAAGAAAGTACAAATTACTTTCTCAAATACAACAGGTACTAACTACGACCCAGCTCAAACTATCACTGTAACAACTAAGTCTGGTGGCGACTTGAAAGATTCTAACGGTCTTGCAGTTAAAGCTGACGTAACTGTTACAGCTAACTAATAAGTAATATAAAAGGTAAAATTACCTAATTCTAACTTAAAAGCTCCGTAGAGATTTTTCTCGACGGAGTTTTTATTTTATTCCGTCATTAGTGTTTTAGTTGAATAGTATCTCTATCACGTGAAAACAGAAGAGTGTCCGAGAAATCCATCCTTCGAGATCTGGCCCTGGTAGTGTAGATGTTAGTGTTTCTATAGGGGAAAGTTGAGGTTTCTTTGGAGAAACGTGAAGTTATAGGGAAAAAAGATAACACCAACTTTAACACAAGGATGGCAACACATTTCTAATATCCCCGCTCACAATGAGGTCCGTGTAGACAGATACATTAGTAAATATTAACATGTTAAATTAAATTCATTAGTCTGCTAGAATAGAAAATATACCCCATAGAATAAAAAGGAATACTTTTTAAATTTGATTGAATGAGTCAGTTTAGGGGTTCAAAATAAGAGGAGGAAAAGTGTTGAACCTATCAAAAAAAATCAGAAATTTACTAACGATTTTTGCGACAGTACTACTTGTATTTACAACTTTAAAATCAGCCGAAGCATCATTCACAGATGTCAACAAAAATTACACAGAAGCAGTTGACTACCTCATCAGCCAAAACGCAACGAGCGGAATTAGCGAGACTCAATTTGGAACGGATCTTACAATTAAACGAATTGATGCTGCTGTAATGATTGCAAAAGTGGTGGGTCTTACAATAGGTCAAGCACCAAACGCTGGTTTTACAGATGTTCCCCAAGAGAGACAAGCATATGTAAATGCTCTTGTTGAAGCAGGGATTTTTCACGGGAAGACATCAACTCGATTTGGTACATACGATACAATGACACGTGAAGAGATGGCTAAGGTCATAGCAAGCGCATATGATTTAGTTGCTAGTGAGGGTGCAGTACTTCCATTTACAGATGTAAGTGATCGGTTTTATCCATATGTGGCTGCCCTTTATGAAAATGGTGTGGCTTCAGGGAAAGATGCAGATACTTTTGGTACGGGGAATGTGACTCGTGGTGAATTTGCTTTGTTTATTTATCGGGCAGCTAATGGAACTGAACCTGAGGTAATAGGTGTATATTAAAATATAAATCTGAATAAACCGTAAAAGTCTCGATGAGGTGAACTCATTGGGGCTTTTTATTTTGACAACTTTTTACAGTTTCAAGTTAATCTTTTCTCCGGTAAAATGTAAAGGAGTTGATTCGACACCATTTCGACAGATTTCATTGTCATGAGTTTCATGGTGTAGTATGATTATTTAGTTAAAGATTGTTAGAGTAACGATGGAGGAGATACCTCGTGATTTTTAACTCATTTGAGTTTATTTTTCTTTTTCTTCCGATTGTATTTATCGTTTATTTTCTATTCAATAAAATAAATTTTACCATCTCAAAGGTATGGCTGTTATTTGCGTCTTTGTTTTTCTATGGGTATTGGAATCCAAGTTATTTACCGCTCATTTTGGTTTCCCTAGTCGTTAACTTTATCATTGGAAGTCTTTTGTCTAAAAGGCATGTACATTCATTTAGAAAAACCATCCTTACTATTGGGATTATATTTAACGTTTGCTTACTTGGATACTATAAGTATTACGATTTCTTTGTAGAAAATGTAAATACTTTCTTTGGAACGAACTTACCGATTTTAAACTTACTTTTACCACTAGCTATTAGCTTTTATACGTTCCAACAAATTGCGTACTTAGTCGATTCCTATCGCAGGGAGACGGAAGACTATAACTTTTTAAATTACGGGATCTTTGTTACCTTTTTCCCTCAATTAATAGCCGGACCTATTGTCCATCATAGTGATGTTATGCCTCAATTTGCGGACCGTAAAAATCGTAAAATCAACTATGAGAATATTTCATTGGGGCTATTTATCTTTGCTATCGGTCTCTTTAAAAAAGTTGTATTAGCAGATACGTTTGCGATTTGGGCAAACAAAGGGTACGCCATGACTGAGTCTCTTACCTTTTTAGACTCTTGGGCAACTGCACTCGCTTATACTTTCCAACTTTATTTTGATTTTAGCGGTTATTCTGATATGGCGATTGGACTAGCCCTGTTATTTAACATTAAGCTGCCAATCAACTTTAATTCTCCTTACAAAGCGCTTGATATTCAGGACTTTTGGAGACGCTGGCATATTACGTTATCAGGTTTTTTAACAAAGTATATTTATATTCCCCTAGGTGGGAACCGAAAAGGATCAACAAGGACTTATATTAATATCTTTCTTATCTTCTTTATTAGCGGAATATGGCATGGAGCCGGATGGACGTTTATCCTTTGGGGAACGTTGCATGGTCTTGCTAGTATCATTGCAAGACTGTGGAAGAAAGCTGGTTTTAAATTAAATAAATGGATAGCCTGGTTTATTACATTCCAATTTGTGAATGCTACCTGGGTGTTTTTTAGGGCACCATCTATCAGTGAGGCTTTAAATGTACTGAAGGCCATGATCGGGTTGAATGGAGTTTATCTTCCGAAAGAAATCAAGGTCTATCTGCCAAACATTAGTTCCGAAAACTTCTATCAATTTCCGCTTGAACAGAGCCTTGTCTTTATCTTTAGCAGTCTGTTAATCGGAATGATCCTTGCCTTCTTAATGAGAAATTCGATTGAACTGACAAAGAATATGAAGCCAAATTGGTTCAATGCCATTTTTACTTCAGCCTTATTGCTCTATTGTTTTACACAGCTTTTAAATGTCAGCGAGTTTCTATACTTTAATTTCTAAGGTGGTATCTAAATGTCTTATAAGCGATTTACGATGACTGTTATGGGGATCGTAATTGTTTTGACGCTCATCTTTACTTCATTTATTTACTATATCGATCCGATGTGGACGTTTGGCCATGCGAATGAGTTCAACGATCGTCAGACCGTTATTAATGAAAGAGAGCAAAAGACAAGCGAAATTTACTTTCAGCCATTTGAGTATGATACCCTTTTGATCGGCAGCAGTCGCAGTACGTATATAAATCCTCATGACTTTGTCGGCATGGATGTTTATAATTATTCCGTTTCCAATATGTCGATCCGTGAATACTGGAGTTTTGTCGAGTTTGCTAAAGCTCAGCATGGGGAAGAGTTTGAAAACATCATGATTGGAGTGGATTTTTTTAAATCCAGTACGCAGGAGAGTTCTGCTCCGCACTCCCTGGACAACTATGTCGAGAAGGTGACAAAACCTCTTTATCGCTGGAAATATTTATTGTCCTATGATGTTTTTAAATATGCACTTCATAACTTCAAAATGTCTAAAGATAACGTAGTAATAGAAGAAAGAATCTATAACCGAGATAATGTGGCCATGGCAATGGAAATAGATAAAGAAACTGCAGAGGTTGATACGATAAAGAAAATCGACCGGTTTCGTTCTACATTTTATGGAGATAACTATGTCTACTATCCGCAGTATAAAGAAATTATCAGTAAGGTAAAGGACAGTAACCCGAACTCAAATCTTATTGTTTTTACAACCCCGATTTCTACAGCACTTTTTCAAGCGTTAGTGGAAGAGGGACAGCTTGATGATTATGAACGCTGGTTAACAGATCTTGTCGACGTTTACGGTGGAGTTTATAATTTCATGTACCCAAATTCGGTGACCAATGATCAATCAAATTATTTTGATGGGCATCATTTTTATCCGGAAATAGGAACCCTTATTGCTCACCGGCTCAGTGGGGCTGACGAAGATGTTCCAGAAGATTTCGGAGTTTATGTAACAAGGGAAAATCTAGAGGAACATTTAGGATTTGTAAGAGGGTTAGTTGCGGAATTTTAAAATAGGAGATTTACCAAATCGGATTTGGTAAATCTCTCTTTTTTTTTTAATCCAGTTTTTATAAAATGCCTCCATCAATTGGTAATTAATTGGCATCAACATCCAGTATATTTCCACTATCTTCATTTGCTAGAATTATTTTTAGGAGAAGTAATAAAGCGTTTAATTATCATTCTTATACATAACTAATAATCTACCATTTTAGTTCGGTATAAATGGTAGTTAAACATAGCGAATTCCTTTTCCATTAAACAAGAAAAATAGCAAAACAGGGGGAATTTCTACTATGTCTTACAAGCCAAAGACACATCGCAAATTTATGGCAACTGCAGCAACTGCCACTTTAGTAGCAACTGCAGTAGCACCAGTAGCATCTGCTGCAGAATTTACAGATGTTTCATCTAAATATAAAGAAGCAGTAGATTACTTAGTTGCAAAAGAAATCACTTCAGGATTAACTCCAACACAATTCGGAGTTTCCAAAGAAATTAAACGCGCTGATGCAGCTGTTATGATTGCTAAAGCTCTTGGACTTGATGGTACAAACGCACCAGCTTCTGGATTTACGGATGTTCCAGACCGTGCGGTTAAAGCGGTTAATGCTCTTAAAGCAGCTGGTATTGTAAACGGTAAAACAGCAACTACTTTCGGTGCGCATGATTCATTAACTCGTGGAGAAATGGCACTTATACTTGCCAAAGCATATGAAATCAGCGGAGATGTTGAACTTAAGTTCACAGATGTAATTGGAACTCGTTACGAAGCAGCAGTTCAAGCTATGGTAGCTAACGAAATCACAAGCGGTAAAACGGCTACTTCTTTCGCTGTAGGACAAAACATTACTCGTGGTGAATTCGCGATCTTCTTACATAAAGCGGATACATTAGAAGTATTAGCATCTGGTATTGCCGGGTTCGTATTTGACGGTTCTAAGCCTGTTACAGGTGCAACTGTTAAAATCGCTGGCAAAACGGCTAAAACAAACGAAGAAGGGTACTATGAACTTCTTAATGTTCAACCAGGCAGCCATACAGTATCAGTTGAAGCAAATGGATATAAAACCGTTACTGCTGCGAATGTAAAAGTGGTTGCTGATGAAGTAACTTCTTTCACTACAGACATTGATGGCCAAGAAATTGATACGACTGCGATCGCCGTTTCTGGTGTCGTAATTGATGGAGAAACAGGAGCAGCTATTAACGGAGCCGATGTTACACTTGAATCTTATGATGAAGTGGCAAAAGCTTGGACAAAAGTGGCTGGAGTTACAACTATTGCAGGAAGTTACGTTATTGATCAAGAAGACGCATCATCAAAATTACAATTAGGTGCTGAATATCGCTTAACTGTAAGCTTTGATGGTTACAAAGATAACGTTCAAACGATTACTCTTGATAGCCAAGAAGTAGCTAACGTTCTTAACGGAATTGAACTTGATGATATTGAAGTGTTGGATATCACAGGAACTGTTACGGATGCAGCTGGTAAAGTAGTAAGTGGTGCAGAAGTAACTGTTTACGATGCTCAAGGTACTGAAGTAGCAACAACTACTACCAATACTGAAGGTAAATATAGTGTTGCGGATGTTCAATTAGTAAGTGGTACTTACAACGTTGTGGTTGACCATGCTGGTTCAGCTGTATCTTATACAGAATTCACTGTTCAAGAAGGAACGAACGCAACACATAATGTAAAACTTGAAGCAGGATACACGGTTTCTGCCGGATTTGGGACTGTATCCTTAAGTGATAGTTTCAATGCTGAAGCAACTTACACTTTGGAGATTTTAAATGGCAACACTGTGATCGGTAAACAAGATGTAACAGGTTCTGATTCAACATTATCATTTGATTTTTCTAGAATTGCTCCAGGACAATATACATTAAGACTTTCTGGTGATTTTGTTGAAACAAAAGAATTTTCTGTAACAGTTGACGGTAATGAAACGGTTGAAGAAAGAGTCACTCCAGCTGGAACTGTTTCAGGTACAACTGCGGTTGCAAATGGTGTGAAAGTTGATTTAATTGATGTAAATGGAAATGTAGTAGATTCTACTGAAGTTGTGAATGGTACTTATACATTTACTAGTGTTTCTGCAGGCACTTATAAAGTACAAGCTTCAGGGGCTGACTTTGTCGCTGAAACTTCAGCTGAATTTACAGTGAGCAAAAACACGAACACTGAAGTACCTGCATTAGATCTTGATAATGTAGTTACAACAGGTGACGTTGCCGGTTACGTTCGTACAAGCGGTACACTTACTGCTGTAGCAGGTGCAACCGTTACTTACTACGATGAAAAAGGTGAAGAAGTAGCGACTGTAACTACTAATGCAAGCGGTGCGTATAGCTTATCAGACCTTGCTGCAGGAACTTATGAAGTAGTAGTTCGCGGTACGGGTGTTGAAACTTACACAACTGCTCAAGCCGTTAAAGCTGGAGATAACTTGTCAGCTGTAAACTATGCAGTCACTAAAGGCGGAAATGCTTCTCTTAAACTTTCTGTTGTTGATAGTGAAGGTAAGCCAGTTGATGTAGCTATTAATGGATTTGATTTAGCAGATGCATTTGTAGACCCAACTTCTCCGCAAGTAGGTACATGGGAAGGTGCAGCAGCTGTATCCAACACCATTACATTTAATAACCTACCAGCGGGAACTTACGAGCTTAACATTGATGTAGCATCTGCAGAATTCGTAGATGTTGAAAAGGCTGTTTCCGTAGCTAAAGGTGAAGCGGCTGAGCTTAAAATCGTTGTTGATAAAGTAGCTGCTCAACGTGATGTTAACTTCCGTGTTGTTGACGAAGCCAATGCAAACGTTAATGGTGCGAAAGTGGTAGTCTTTAAAGCAGACGGCAGCATTAAAGAAATCCTAACAACTTCTGCTGGAACTGCTGAACTAGCATTAGTCGACGGAAACTACACACTAGCCGTCTACCAAAACGGATACCTTGCAGCTGAAAAAGAAATCACAGTAGCCGGCGCAGCTGTTAACGTACCTGTTATTCAATTAACACCTGTTAAATAAAATATATCCTATCTAACTCAAAGACGACATCCTATCATGGTGTCGTCTTTTTGTGAAACAAAGGGACGGTTCTTCTGTTTCATCCCACTTCTGAAACGCAAGAACCGTCCCTATGTTCCACCATGTTCCCATGATATTATTCTTCAATGAACTGTATAAAGCTTTCTCCTCATAAGAGTCGTACGGAATGATATTACATAGCCTTCCGCAAAACAGAATTTTGAAAACAGTATAATATCAATACAAAAGCAATGACAACAAACAAAGCTTTTCCAATTTCCCATATTTACGAAATATGGTAGCATCTCTCCTTCTTCAAATACCATATCCCGATCTTGTCTCTATATGTTGCAAAAATGCAACATTAATAATTACGAAAACGATATATTAAGTTAAACGTCCTACTAATTTAATCAGCTGAATTTAATGATGGTGCATTTTCGCAACACTTGTTGCAGCATTGCAACAATTTTCTATTAATTATATAGTTTAAATATTAAGAAATATTAGAAATGATAGTATTTTCTCCGTTTTCGCACGTTGGCACGATTCTTGCATTATAAAATTATGAGTGAATCTCTCAAAGGGGTGGCAAAAGTTGCTAGTTAAAGATGCGATGACTCGTACTTCTATTAAATTTTTTGAAAACGATTACATCGATAGAGTTGCAAAAAGATTGCTCAAATCCCAAATGAAAGGCGGGGTTGTTTATAACGCTAAAGATGAGTTGACCGGGTGTTTTTCAGAGCATGACATTTTAGAGGGTTTGGTGAAAGAGAAAAAAGTATTGTCTGAAATTTATCAGACCAGCTTTTATTTCCTTAATGAATTAGATGAAATAAAGAAAATAAAACTTAAAGATCAGGATGTCTGGCCTGTTCAAAACATAAATGGACAGATAACGGGATTTCTGACAAAAGGGCAATATCTATCAGCATATGCCAGAGCTTCTCAGCTGGAAATTAGCCGCCTTGATGCCATTTTTAATTCTGCACATAATGGCATTCTTTCCATTGATTTGGAGGGGAAAATTACTTCGATTAATCCTTCGGCAGAAAAAATGGCTATGACAACAAAAGAAAAAGCAATTGGAAGATTTCTGACAGATGTGGTTACACCGAGTGGCCTATTGGATGTTATTCGGACAGGCAAAGGCCATACAGAAAAATATCGAGTTGGAAAAAGAAAGTATTTAACTCATAGAACACCTCTTTATGATGGAAAAAATCTTGCAGGTGCGGTTGGAGTTTTTCAGGATATTTCTGAAATAGAATTTATATCCAATGAACTGGAATCTGTTAAACAACTTTTAAAAGAGCAAGACACGATTTTGGATAATTCAACTGACGGTATTTGCATTACAGACGGAAACGGAAACATTATTAAAAGCAATCAAAGTTTTCGTGAGCTTTTTGAGATTGATCATAATGTACCGTGGGAGACTCCGGAATATATAAAAGAGATTGTTCATCAGGTAGAAGTAAAAGGCAGATCGTATAACGTGATGGAAACCAGCAAAGAAACCAAAAACTCTTTAATAATAACGGCAAACCCAATAAAAAATAGCAGTAATCAGATTGAAAGAGTAGTAATCAATGTAAGAGATATGACTGAATTCGATGCATTAAGAAATGAACTTGAAAAAACGAAGTCTATTTTGGAACATATGCACCTTTCTGAGAAACCAGAATTCTTTATTGCCCAATCTTTAGAGATGAAGAGACTGATAGAAACTGTTGAACAAGTAGCCAAAGTGGATGTAACGGTGCTTTTAACAGGGGAGTCGGGAGTGGGGAAAGAGGAAATTGCGAAGCTAATTCAAAAGGCAAGTTCGAGGGCAGATCAGCCATTTATTAAGGTTAACTGCGGGGCAATTCCTGAAACACTTATGGAATCAGAATTATTTGGTTATGAAGGCGGTGCATTTACAGGTGCTTTAAAGAAGGGCAAAGCAGGATTGTTTGAACAAGCAAATAATGGAACTCTTTTCCTGGATGAGATTGGAGAAATACCTAACCGCCTGCAGGTTAAGCTTTTGCGGGTACTGCAGGAAATGGAGATAACCCGGGTAGGTTCGGCAACACCAACAAAGATAGATGTCCGTGTCATTGCTGCTACAAACAGAGATCTGCAGGAACTGGTTTTAGAAGGAAGCTTTCGGGAGGATTTATTTTATCGGCTTAATGTTATTCCAATATCCATTCCTCCTTTGAGAAGGAGAGTTGAAGATATTCCGCTTCTTATCGATATGTACTCCAAAAAATTTACGGCGAAATATGGCAAACATCTCAGATTTTCAAAAAAAGCCATACAAGTCCTTACAAGTTATCAGTGGCCAGGAAATGTAAGAGAACTTGTAAACATCATAGAAAGAATTTTCGTAACAGCAACAAATTTTGAAGTGAAGGAGCAAGATGTTCTCTCCTTATTTGGTAAAACGGAAGAACAAAAAACGGATGTCAACAAATCTATTATTGTAAACAAAGTTTTACCTTTAAAAGAAGCTGTAGAAGAACTGGAAAGAGAGCTTATCTATAAGGCAGCACTATCTGAAAAGTCCTATCGGGGTATTGCCAGGGCTCTTGAAGTAAATCCTTCCACTATCGTACGGAAGGTGAAAAAATTTGAAAGGGGATCTTTAAGAACATGAGAACATTACAGCCCATTGTCTCCCCTAAAAGTATTGCAATCATAGGTGCTTCAGAAAGATTCCATCATAATGCTGGACGTGTGATGATTAATCTTCAGAAATCTAATTTCACCGGTGAAATTTATCTCGTTAACCCTAACTATGAAAGTATTTCCGGAATTCAAAGTTATCCAAGTGTACTTGATATAAAAGAAGAGATTGATCTGGCTTGTGTCATTGTTCCTTACATACATACCCAAAAAATCTTAAAAGAATGTGTTAAGAAGCAAGTGAAAAGCGTCATCATTATTAGCTCGGGTTTTTCTGAAAGTGGCGCTGATGGAATTGTAAGGGAGAAGGAACTCCAGAAAATTATAAAGGGAACAGAAACAGCGGTTTATGGACCTAACTCACCTGGTTTCTACCATTATATCGCGAATTGGGGAATTTCTTTTTCCCCCCGTTTTGAACCTAAAAATTTCCGAAAAGGATCGGTTGGATTAATCAGCCATGGAGGCAGCCTTGGAAGGGCTGTTCTGGATGCAAACGAAAAAGGTCTTGGTTTTTCCTATTGGCTTTCTCCAGGGAATGAAATGGATATCAACATGAATGACTGCTTCGAATTTTTAATTCATGACCCATCTACAGAAACAATTCTATTAATTATTGAATCCGTTTCTGAAGAGGAGAGGTTTTTCCGTCTGCTTCACCAAGCTTACATCAAACAAAAACCAGTCATACTTCTTCCAATTGGACATTCGAAGATATCGCGTATAGCGGTAAAGCATCATCTTGGCAGACATAATGATTATGCAATCCCATGGGATATGGTACATCATCCGGGGTTAATAAAAGCGCAAAGTATTGATGAAGTGGTAGCAGTTTCCTGGCTGTTTGATACATACAAAAAAGCAAGAGGAGAGCGCACAGTCATTTTTTCATGGGCAGGAGCCACCTCGATTTACTTGGCTGATTTATGCGCAAAGTATGGAATCTCGCTTCCTTCACTATCAGCAGATCTTCAGAAACAAATGACTCATATTACCGGGATTGAAAAAGCATTCATGAACCCACTGGATTTGACTACGATTGTTTATGATGATTTATCGAAGCTAACCTGCTGTTTGGAGGTTCTTTTGGAATCAGGAGACTTTGATAATATTATTGTTCCTTTTCCATTTCAAGTTGATTATCAAAATGAAATTCTAGCAAGAAAAGTTCAAAAATTAATGCATGAGAGCAATTGTATTTTTATCCCGATTTTTATGTCCCAAGGATATCAGAATGAGTTAGCGATTGACATATTAAAGGAAACAAAGAAGCCATACTTCATTCATGAGAATACAGCAATTAAATCTTTTTCAGCCTATGTGAATTATTCTGCTTGCCATAATCGAGAGGATGGTCAAAATGAAAAAACTTTTAAATCCGGCTGATGCGCTTTTGCATATTCGTAGCGGTGACACATTGCTGGTTGGCGGATTCGGGCTTTCAGGCACGCCGCTGACTCTGATTGATGAATTGGCGAAATCAGATAAACAGGACCTTACAGTCATAAGTAATAACTTAGGAGAAGAAGGGAGGGGGCTAGGTAAGCTTTTGCTTGCAGGTAAATTAAAAAAAGCAAAGGGGTCTTATTTCACTACGAACCGAGATGCTGTAAAAGCGTGGTCAAATGGTGAACTCGACATTGAATTGATTCCGCAAGGTACTTTAGCAGAAGCAATCCGCTGCGGCGGGGCTGGCATCGGCGGGTTTTATACGAAGACTGGTGTAGGAACCAAGCTGGCTGAAGGTAAAGAAGAAAAAGTAATTGATGGTGAGTCATACATTTTTGAAAAAGCAATCAAAGGCGATGTGGCCATTGTGAAAGCGCATAAGGCTGATAAGCTTGGAAATTTAATTTATGACAAGACGGCAAGAAACTTCAATCCGGTTATGGCTACCGCCGCGAACATTGTCATCGCAGAAGTAGATGAGATAGTTGAAGCAGGGGCATTTGCTCCAGAAGAAGTTGTGACACCTCATTTATATGTAGATTATATCGTAATCAATCGGTATATGAAAAAAGGGGGGAGATACATTGAGTCAGTCTGACAGAATTAAAATCGCCAAAAGAGTGGCAAAGGAATTAATAGAAGGTGAAATCGTCAATTTGGGAGTTGGCATTCCTACACTTATTCCAGATTACCTAGGTAGCAAGAAGGTTTATTTACAATCTGAAAACGGCCTCCTTGGTATGGGGCCGTCGCCAGCTGATGAGGACATGGATATGGATTTGATTAGTGCCAGTAAAAAGCCTATTACAATGGATATCGGGGCTTCACTCTTTGATAGCTCTGACTCTTTCCGGATGATTCGAGGAGGCCATATTGATACAGCTGTTCTGGGTGCCTTGCAAGTGGATGAAACAGGTGAAGTTGCCAACTGGACAGTGCCCGGTCAAACCATCCTTGGAGTAGGCGGAGCTATGGATTTAGTTGCAGGAGCGAAACGGATCATTATCGCATCGATGCACTTATCAAAAGACGGCAGCCCCAAGCTAGTAAAAAAGCTTACATTCCCAAGCAGTGGTGCAAGGAAGGTCGATATGATTGTGACCGAACATGCAGTTTTTAAGTTTATCGCAGGAGAAATGTATCTGGCTGAAATCCTTTCCGATGTTTCAGTTGAGACATTGCGAATGGTAACAGATGCCCATTTTTCTTTATTAGAAAAACCAAAAATCAAAGCAAATTAAGGAGGATTTTACGATGAAAAAGATTTTAGCAGTATTGATGACATTTATTTTAATGGTACTGGCAGGTTGTTCTTCTAATGAAGCAGGCAGCAGCGAAAGTAAAAATGGAGAACCGGAAGCAGAAGGAGCTCCTAGAGATATGACGTTTGGATCAGCGACCGTTGGCGGTTTCTGGTATACGCTGTCCGGAGCAATGGGCGAAAAAATGAAGGAAGTCTTTCCTGAAACATCCGTCACAATTGTAGAAGGAGGATCTGTTTCTAATCTTCTAGGTCTAAGCCAAGGAACCTTTGCACTGGGATTCAGTAACGGCCAAACTGTACCAGAAGCAATAAATGGAATTAACTCATTTAAAGAAAAGATTGATAATGTCAGCACCGTTGCTACCCTGTACCCAAATGTATTCCATATCGTTGTTCGTGAGGATTCTGATATCTATTCTGTTCAAGATTTGAAGGGAAAGAAAGTTAGTCCAGGGATTAAAGGCTACAGCGGGGAACTTGCTTTCATCGACATTTTGAAACTGAACGATATGACTTATGATGACCTTGGCGGAATCGAATATATCGGCACTGCTGATGGAGCTGACCTGCTTCGTGACGGACATATTGATGCAATTGTAGGAATGATTTCAGCACCAGTTTCCACTTTCCAGGAACTTGATACAACACTTGGGATTCGGTTAATTCCTTTAGATGATGAAACTATTAAAGGTCTGCATGAGATGAATGAAGGCTATCTCGAATATACGGTTGAAGGCGGAACGTATTCCAATGTAAAAGAAGATGTTAAAACTGTGGCAGGGTATACAGTTCTATTGGTAAGTGATGATCTAATGGATGAAGAGACTGTTTATAAGCTTACGAAGATGATGGTAGAAGAAAAAGAGACGTGGGCAACTTTATCACCTGTTATGAAAGACTTTAATGCAGAATACTCAGTTACGCACAATGTAGGTAAACTCCATCCAGGAGCAGAGAAATATTACAAAGAAATTGGGGCACTTAAGTAATCGTCATAACTTATCTCAATCCTGGAAAAGAAGGTGAAATGATGTCTAAACAAGATTTTACAGAACTAGAAGCCTCAAAAATCGTTAGCGAATATGATGAGGATGGAAATCTTAACAGCAAACTGCGCCTATTAAAGGGCGCAGCTGCAAAGATTATCTCAATTGTTGCGGTTCTTATGTCGCTGTTTCATTTATATACAGCTTTTTTTGGAGTATTTGAGTCGATTTTACAGCGTTCAGCCCATTTGGGATTTGCGCTAATTTTATCATTTGCCATATATAAACCTTCCAAAAAAGTGGTGAAAAATGAAAGCATCCCTTGGTATGATTGGCTGTTTATCATCCTGTCGATTGCTTGTTATTCCTATTATGTTATGAACTCACAGGTAATCTCTTCACGTATGAGTTACATTGAACCGCTGACTACGCTGGAAATCTCTATCGGTATAGTCTCAGGTTTATTGTTAATGGAAGCGACACGCAGAGTAATAGGCAATACGCTTGTCTTCATTATTTTAATTTGTATTGTGTACGGCGTGTGGGGCCATATAATTACAGGATCTCTTTCCCATCGCGAATTTACATTAATGTGGATTATTGATCACCTTTTTTATACAGTGACGGGTATTTTTAGCACTCCGCTTGGAGTATCCGCTACATTCATTTTCCTTTTTATTTTATTTGGTAAGTTCCTTGAGGTTTCAGGAGCTGGACAGTTTTTCATCGATTTATCGGTAGCAGGAATGGGGAAATATCGTGGAGGTCCAGCGAAAACGGCGATTTTGGCCAGCTCCATTTTAGGAACGATATCAGGCAGTGCTGTTGCCAATACTGTAACAACCGGTGCTTTTACTATTCCGCTAATGAAGAAAACAGGCTATAAAAGTCACTTTGCAGCTGCAGTAGAAGCAGTTTCATCTACTGGAGGTCAAATTATGCCTCCAATCATGGGAGCTTCCGCTTTTATCATTGCTTCCTATTTAGGTGTACCTTATATGGATATAGCGATAGCCGCTATTATTCCTGCAGTTCTTTATTATTGCTGTCTGTATTTCCAGGTGGACATGAGGGCTAGACGTATAGGACTTGTTGGATTGAAAAAAGAAGAACTTCCGAAAGTGTGGAGTGTATTCAAAAGCGGATTCATGTTTTTTATTCCGCTCGCAGTCATTGTAGTGATGCTTGCGTCAGGCTCTTCGCCCATGAGGGCTGGTCTCTATTCCATTGGTGTGACGATATTGATAGCAGCGTTAAAAAGCGCTACAAGACTATCGTTCTCTAAAATCTATAAAGCGCTGGATTTAGGAGCAAGAGCAGCCATTGAAACGGCTATTGCCTGTGCGGCTTCAGGCTTTATCATCGGGATTATTGGACTGACCGGCATTGGCCTGAAGTTTAGCAGTTTAATCATTGATTTATCCGGAGGCATCCTCATAATCACTCTTGTTTTCACTATGATCACAAGTATCATTCTGGGAATGGGCCTTCCTACGGTTGCTGCTTATATCGTACAGGTACCATTAACGATTCCGGCATTAATAGAACTGGGTGTATCGCCGCTTGCTGCACATATGTTTGTTTTTTATTTTGCAGCTTTATCTGCTATTACACCACCAGTGGCACTTGCTGCTTTTGCCGCAGCTGGACTTGCTGGATCGGATCCAATGAAAACTGGTATGACTGCTGTAAGACTGGGGCTTGCCGCATTTATTGTTCCATATATGTTCGTATATGGGGAGACCTTGCTTCTTGTAGGGGGCGTTCCAGAAATTATCCTTTCGGTTGTAACATCCATCGTCGGAATTATTGGTCTCGCTTGCGCTGCAGAAGGATGGCTGATCCGGCAGGCATATTGGTATGAAAGGATGCTCCTATTTATTGGTGCTCTTCTAATGGTGAATCCGGGACTGGTTTCTGACCTTATAGGTTTTGCAATCATGGCAGCAGTGTTTTTATATCAAAAGTTTTTACCTAAAAGTAGAACCGTTGAGAATACATTTTTAAACTGAGGGGGAACAAAATGAAAAACATTACAGTAGTAGGTGCAGGGGTGATGGGAAAAGGAATTGCCTATTCCTGTGCCGTCTCAGGGTTCGAAGTTTATCTAAATGATATTAATGAAGAAATATTGGAAAAAGCGAAAAAAGATATCTTCACCCTTCTTGATAACAGTTTCCAGAAGGGCTTTATATCCGAAGATCAATATCAAAATGCAAAGAAGCACCTCTTTTTTGAAACAGATTTAGAGATTGCCGCAAAAGATGCTGATCTGGTTATTGAAGCCGTTCTTGAAAAAATGGAATTAAAGATTGATATTTTTAAAAAACTGGATAAGATTTGTGCACCGGGAACCATATTAGCGACTAATACTTCAACAATGAGCCCAACAGAGATCGGTGCCCAAACGTCCCGTCCGGATAAAGTAATTGCTATGCACTTCTTCAATCCAGTTCATAAAATGAAGCTCATTGAAGTTATCAGAGGGATGGAGACCTCTGATGACACTGTAAGTATTGTAAAAGAGGTTGGGAAAAAGCTGAAAAAAGAAACGGTGGAAGTTAATGAGTTTCCGGGATTTATTACTTCCCGCATGAATTGTCTGATTGGAAATGAGGCTATGAATATGCTGATGGAAGGTGTTGCATCGGCAGAAGACATTGATAAAGCGTTAAAGCTTGGGCTTAACCATCCGATGGGTCCGCTTGAATTGGCGGATTTAGTAGGATTAGATACTCGTTTGCGTAATATGGAGTACTTATACAAGACACTTGGTGAAAAATATCGTCCATGCCCTCTGTTATTAAAGTATGTAAAAGCCGGGCGGTTAGGCAAAAAAAGCGGCAAAGGTTTCTATCAATATTGACAAGGGGGTTGAGAGCATGCACCCGTATGAAAATCTTCACGTTGAAATCGAACAGGGATCTATGTGGCTGACAATAAACCGTCCAGAATACCGTAATGCATTAAATCAGGCAACACTCCAAGAGCTTGAGGATGCCTTTCATTGGGCAGAAGCCAATCATGAGGTGAAATTAATTATTATTCAAGGGGCAGGGAATAAGTCCTTTGCTGCGGGAGCAGATATTAAGCAGCTTCATGATAGAAAAATGCTTGAGGCCCTAATACCAGGCATGCAAGGTCTATATAAAAAAATAGAACAGTCCAGCAAAGTCACCATTGCTGCCGTGAAAGGCTATGCTTTGGGCGGAGGCTGTGAACTTGCATTGGCCTGTGATATTCGGATTGCCACTAAAAATGCAAAGTTCGGACTGCCTGAGTTAAATCTTGGCATTATTCCCGGAGCAGGCGGAACACAGCGCCTGTCCAGAATTGTCGGCAAAGGGAGAGCGCTGGATATGATTCTTACCGGCAAAATTATTGATGGGGAAGAAGCAGAAAGGATCGGTCTTGTTTCTTATCTTGCAGCGGAAGATGAATTGGAGAACAAGGCAGAAGAGGTTGCCTCCCAAGTTAAGAGAAAGGGTCCTGTTGCGATCAAATTGGCAAAGCTTGCGATACATAAAGGCTATGATGCGGACCTTGAAACAGCCATGCTGATTGAAAAGCTTGCGCAAGCTGTTGCGTTTGGAACAGATGACAAAAAAGAGGGAACTCAAGCATTCTTAGAAAAAAGGGCAGCTGAATTTAGCAATCAATAAAAAGGGAGAGACAGAAATGGATTTTAGTTTTTCAGAAGATATTAAGCTTTTAAAAGATAATGTGCGGAAATTTGTAAAAGAGGAAGCAGAACCTTTGGCGATGGTAATTGAGGAAAAGGACATGATACCTGAGAAGCTGGTAGAGATGTCAAAGGAAATGGGCCTATTCGGCTTAAGTATTCCCGAAGAATATGGCGGACTCGGCCTGGACATGGTCGGAAAGTGTGCAATTTATGAAGAACTTGGAAAAACGCACAATGGCTATACAACATTGATAGGGGCACACACTGGAATCGGATCCGTTGGAATAGTTGAGCTTGGAACTGAAGAACAAAAGCAAAAGTATTTGCCGAAAATGGCTACTGGTGAATGGATTGGTGCTTTTGCTTTAACCGAGCCGAGCGCAGGCTCGAATGCAGCTGCATTAAAAACGACAGCCGTTAAAAAAGGTGATAAATATATTCTAAATGGTTCCAAACATTATATTACAAATGCAGTCGACGGACATGTTTTTACAGTTATGGCTGTAACCGATCGGACTAAAGGAGCAAAGGGTATTACTTCCTTTATCGTTGAAAAGGATTTCCCAGGATTTGTTCTTGGAAAAGTTGAACAAAAAATGGGCTTAAGAGGCTCCCATTCTGCGGAGCTATTCTTTGAAAATATGGAGGTCCCTGCAGAAAATGTCCTTGGAGCTGAAGGTCAAGGCTATATGAATGCTCTAAAAATTCTCGCTAATGGCCGCGCTGGTCTGGCTGCAAGAAACCTGGGCTCTTGTGTCAAGCTTCTCGACCATTGCTTACAATATTCTCAGGAACGTGAACAATTCGGAAAGCCGATCATTGAAAATCAGGCTGTTCAGCATATGCTTGCAGAAATAAGCATGCAGATCGAGGTTCTTAGATCCATCACGTATCGAGTTGCATGGATGACCGACCAAAAAATGAGGGTTGTAAAAGAAGCAGCCATTGCAAAATTATTTGCTTCCGAGGTTTATAACAAGGTGGCTGATATAGCAGTGCAGATACATGGCGGTATTGGATATATGAGAGATTATCCAATTGAACGTTACTATCGTGATGCGAGAATTACAAAAATATATGAAGGTACCTCTGAAATTCAACGTAATATCATAGCCCATGAACTTAAGCGTGAATCTTCATATGTGGGGGTGTAAGGATTGATACAGCCATATTTTGTTGAATCAGTCTGGAATCCGAATAGGAGAAACAGCTTGAGCGGTTCGACAGGGATTTTATAGACAGGAGCGAAGGCATGAATACCCTTGAAAATCAGGTGGCAGTTGTGACAGGTGCAAGCAGAGGCATTGGCAAAGAAATCTCTAAAAGGCTTGCCTCAGAAGGAGCACATGTTTTTATAGTTGACATTAATCAAAGTTCTTTATATGAAACTTGTGACGCATTGAAGGGGGAAGGTCTTTCTGTTGAAGCAATCGTTGCCGATATTACGAATGAACAGTCTGTCCAAGAGCTTTTTACTTGTGTGAAAGAGAAGTATGGAAAAGCAGATATCTTAATCAACAATGCAGGGATTATCCGGGATAATCTATTGTTTAAAATGAGTTCCGAGGACTGGGAAAATGTAATCAATGTCCATTTAAAAGGGACTTTTCTTTGTAGTAAATATGCCCAGAAATTAATGGTTGAAAACCAGTATGGGAGGATCATAAATTTATCCTCTGTCTCAGCTTTGGGAAGCAGGGGGCAGGCCAATTATGCTGCAGCCAAAGCTGGAATCCAGGGTTTTACGAAGACATTGGCTATCGAGCTTGGGAAGTACAATATTACAGTAAATGCCATTGCGCCAGGGTTTATAAAGACAGATATGACAAGAGCTGTTGCGGATCGGCTCGGTATATCATTTAATGAGTTAATTGAAGTAAAAGTCAAACAAATTCCGGTAAATAGGGCGGGTAAACCTGAGGATATTGCACAGGCTGCAAGCTTCTTTGCTAGTCCTGATTCTTCTTTTATAAGCGGCCAGGTATTATATGTTGCCGGCGGACCAAGAGCATAGGAGGTCACTAGATAAAGCATTGGATCATAGCACATAAGAGGGTGTAAACCTGCCACTGACAGATGTGATCTAACGCAAAGAGTCTGACTGTTTCATTTAAAAAGCTTTAAGCTGAAGAAGAGAAGGGACAAAATGATACGTTTTTCGCTCGTAATGAGTATGTGTTTTCTTTATATCCTTGAAGCATTTGTACCAAGTATGTATATTGGTTTTATTTTCAATCTTGTGGCTGTTGCCACTTTTTTCGCACTGCTCCCTTCATTGGAATGGAAGGGCAGGGTATTTACGCTAGGTCTTTTCATTACTGGGGTTCTTATACACTATACAGTTGGAGATCATGGAGTTCATCTGGTTCAAGGAATCACTCAAAATATGGCACTGCTATCTATTCTTATTTTAGCCCCGCTTTTGTCAGTTCCGTTAAACAAAGAAGGTGTCATTAACACAGTTATTTTTTATTTAAGAGAGTTAAAAAATAATCCAAGAAACACCTTCTATGGAATAAGCTCGTTTATGTTAACCCTGGCGCCCATCTTAAATATGGGTGCCTTGCGGATTGTACATGGATTTGTGGAAAGTATAAAATTTCCATCCAAATTATTATCAAGGTCCTATATTGTTGGTTTTACTCCTGCCGTTATTTGGTCACCATTTTTTGCTTCAGTGGGGATTGTTTTATTTTATTTAGATATTACTTATTTGTCTTATGTGGCTGTCGGTGTTTTATTCGCAGTCATGCAAATGGCTGTGGGGATCTTTCTTTTCCGTCCGGATCCTGTTGAAGAGGCAGTTACAGTTGAGACAAAAAAGGTATTAGCACCAGCGAAGAAGGGCTCTAAAAGAGATATTTATATTCTCATTGGATTTGTGATAGGACTCGTTATACTTTTAATTTTATTGGAGCAGATATTTCAAAAATCAATGCTGCTTCTGGTAAGCATTGTTTGTATTATGGTTCCTGCGGGCTGGGTAATTCTAAGAAATCAAAAAAGTATAGTAAAGGAAGAAATCTCCCTCTATAAGACTAAAATGCTTTCGCAGAAAATGGAGATTTGTCTTTTCTTAAGTGCAGGACTTTTCGGGAATGCTGTCTCCCATACACCTGTAAAACTGCTGTTGGAGAGGACCACGCAATGGTCAGCCAGTCAATCGATAGGTCTTTTATTTTTATTTATCATTCTGTTTGTTACCTTTATGGCCTGTTTGGGTGTACACCAAATCATTGTCATTCCATTAATCCTAACCTCTTTGAATTTTGCAGAAATACCTAATATAGCAGTAGCAAGTGTGGCCTTTATGTGCATTTTTACATGGATGCTTTCTGCCGCCATCTCTCCGCTAAATGCCCTAAATATTATCATCAGCCAATGTGTTCAAAAAAACGGGGTGACAGTTGCTTTCAGGTGGAATGGTATTTACTTTCTATCCGTTACTCTCATGGCTTTTGTGTATGTTTATTTTTTGAATTGGATTTAAAATAACAGAAAGAAATCCACAGAGTGAGGAATGTCTAGTTGAGTCGCGTACACTGGTGTCCGATAGAAGCTGGGTGCTCCGCAGCTGCCATAAGACGGTGCTAGCGGACATAGGATCCGTTATTACGATTAAATCCCACTTTTTAAAGATGGGATAGGACATACAATCCGTTATCCAAGGAAAATCAACAAAAAATTGTGGTTAAATAGCAAAATAAAGGAACGAGTGTCCTTTAATTTCAGAAAACCACATGTTTTGACGCAAATAACGGAACTGGTGTCCGCAAAAAACTTTCCCATGCTCAGAACCGTCAAAGATGCTTCCCCTATTTCTATAATACACGAACATTCTCCTGTATTAAAAACAAAAATGGTCGGATTTACCTATAGGAATTTACAGAAATTATATATTCTTTTAAAAATGGTTTGCTATAATAAAACCGTTGTGAATTCTGACTACATATAGGGGGATAATGAATCGATGATTAAAAGATTCGGTAAACGAGTTGTTAGTTTAGCAGCTTTAACAACATTAGCTGTCGGAACTTTCTTTTCACCAGCAGGTATATCGACTGCTGATGCTGCTGAAACGGTTAAAGTTCAATTACTTGGTTTAAATGATCTTCACGGGCGTATTAACAATACGTTTGAAGAAGATTATGACGGTGATGGTGTAAAAGAAAAGGTTGGCGGTTTGCAATATGTAGCTTCTTATTTTAAAGAAAGAGAAGCCGAAAATCCTAATACTTTACTTGTCCATGCTGGAGATATGATTGGTGGAAGTGAATTAATCTCTGGTGCTTTCCAAGATGAACCGGTTGTTGAAATCATGGAAGAAATGGGCTTTGATGTGGGTACACTTGGAAACCATGAATTTGATGAAGGTATTGCTGAACTGCAACGTATGATCAATGGTGGAGCACATCCAAACGGTGATCCTAATTATGATGGTATGAATTTCCCTGTTGTAGCAGCGAACGTTTTCAGTAAATCAACGGGTGAACTATTAGTTGATCCGTATGCCGTAAAAGAAGTTGGCGGCGTTAAAATTGGATTTATCGGGGTCGTAACGACTGAAACTCCTAATATGATTGTTAAAACAGGAAATGAAGATTTAGAGATTAAGAGTGAAGTAGAAGCTATTAACAAATATGTATCTGAGCTACAAGCTGCCGGTGTAGAAGCAATTGTCGTTTTAGCTCATAACCCAGTTAGCCAAGATGGCACTGGTGATAACTACACTGACAACGCTGCATACATTGCCAATCATGTTAACGATGCGGTAGACGTTATTTTTGCAGCACACAATCACGAAGAGGTAATTAGAGAGATTGATAATAAATTAGTTATCCAAGCTTATGAATACAGTAAAGCTTTCTCTGATGTAGATTTAGAGATTGACCCTGCAACTGGAGACATCGTTGGCGGTACTGCTGAAGTGGTTTACGCTGATATCGAAGGAGTAACAGCAGATCCAGGTGTACTTGAAATTATTGAAAAATACCAAACAAAAGTAGCAGCGATTGAAAATGAGTATATCACTGATACAGCTGCTGCAATCGAAGGCGGCTATGCGACAACTGGAGAAGTTGGTGACAATGCGCTAGGTAACCTTATTGCAGATGGTATGGCGGCAGAAATGGATGCGGATTTCGCTTTAATGAACGGTGGAGGAATCCGTGCAGATCTTCCTGCTGGTGAAATCACTTATGGTGATCTTTATGCAGTTCAGCCCTTCGGTAACTATTTAGTGAAATTTAACGTTACAGGTGCTGAACTACGTGAAATCATGAATAACCAGCTTTCTGAAACGTACGGACCTGACTATTCGATCTCTGGCTTCACTTACACTTGGAGCGAAAGATATGATGAAGTAGTAGATTTATTGCTTCCAGACGGAACTCCAGTTGATGAAGATGCTGAGTACTCTATCGTTATCAACAACTATATGTGGGATGGCGACGGAATTGTTGATGTAGTGGGCGGAACTTATGAAGAAGGCCCAACTGATTTAGATGCTACTATCAACTATATGAAGTCTCTTCCAAAACCTGTAACCTATGAAGCTGAGGGACGTATCTCTGAAGTTCAACTTCTTCCAAGCTTTACAGATGTACCTGCCCGTGCTGTGGAGGATGTTAATTTCCTTTACAACGAGGGTGTTGTAAGCGGTGCGTCTGAAACTAAGTTTAACTCTTACGGTAATGTAACACGTGCAGAGTTTGCAGCTATGTTAGTTCGTGGATTAGGCATTTATGCTGAAGAAGAAGCACCATTTAAGGATATTGGTTACTTGAATGAACAGATGCAATGGGAAATTGCAGCGGCTTATGAAGCTGGTATCGTATTTGGTAAATCTGAAACTGAATTTGCTCCAGCTGACAGCATTAAGCGTGAAGAAATGGTTGCGATGTTAATGCGTGCTTTTGAATTAGTCAACGAAGAACCATATGTGGCCGAGGAAGAAGCACCATTTACGGATCTTGGCATGACAAATGCAAGCTTCCAAGCAGCCATTGATGCAGCCTATGAACTAGGTCTCATAAACGGCTTTAGTGAAGAAAAGTTTGCTCCAAAAGCGTTAACAAAACGAATCGACGCTGCTTCAATCGTTGCAGAATTTCTTCAATACTAATAGATAGGAAATCTAATAAAACAGTCTATCATTCTTATGGATGGTAGGCTGTTTTTGCCTTTTTAAAATTCTAAATATTTCATAAAAATACATATTGACGTAAAATGGTAAATTTTTTAATATAAAATTACTAGCGCTAGTAGGTCGACATTCCTACAAAACCTGACTTTTTGCATATTGGTTTCAATTTTGATTTTTCTCTTTTTATTCCAAATATTACTTGAATCTTTTATTTTAAGAATCTATTACAATATCATTGCAAGTGTTAAGTATAATTGAAAGGGAGAAAAGAAACGTGAGCAAAAAATGGTTTTATGTATTAGTTTCTATTTTTACATTATTGCTTGTAAACCCAGTACAGGCTGAAACTTCATCTGTTAATTTTAAAGATGTAAGTACTTTTCAATCTGAGATCACATATTTAGCAGAAAATGGGATTATTTCTGGTTACGATTCGGAAACATTTGGGCCAAACCGAACGCTTACTCGCGCAGAAGCCGTCATTATGATAATGAATACATTTGATATATCTGATTATGTTCCTGGTGAAAATCCATTCTCTGATGTCAGCGAAGGCATGAAGGCATTTAAAGCGATCCAATTTGCGGCGGAAAACGGGATTGTGAATGGATTTGAAGATGGCACCTTCCGTCCGTATGAGACTTTAACACGCGGTCAAATGGCACAAATTTTGACGAATGCATATGGATTAAAAGGTTCTAATGGGAAAGCATTCTCTGATACCGTTGGCCATCGTTTCGAAAGCGCTATTTCTACTGTAGCTGCTCACAGGTTCACAATAGGTTATGATGATGGTTCCTATCGTCCTAATACTGGAATGAAACGAATGGATTTTGCTGCGTTTTTAGCACGTGCGATCAATCCAATCTTTTTACCAGAATATACGCCAACAGAAATGACTGCTGAAGAATTGAGTGTTTGGTCAGAACGAACCGTTGAAGTCGATGTATACAAAGACGGTGAACTTTTACAATATGGTACAGGTTTCATTACGGAAAGCGGCTTAATTGCAACTGCTTATCATGTTGTAGCTGGCGGGGATGAAGTCTATATCTACACAGAAGATGGTGTGGAATATGCTGTTGAAGGAGTTGCATTTTCAGACATCGACAATGACTTAGCCCTATTAAAGCCGGAATATATCCTGCCTTATCCTTCTATTCCAATGGCTTCTTCTGAACAAATCACTGAGTTTGAAACAGTCTATAGCTTCGGACTGCCATATGGGTTTCCTGAATATGTCCAATCAGAAGGAAATGTTTTAGCGATTCATGACGTTGAATATGAAGGGAAAATGTACAAATTGATCGAGTATAACTCCGAAGTTGTGGCTGGAAGCTCTGGCGGACCAATTGTGAATGTATACGGTCAAGCAATAGGATTAAACTCTTCAGGTTTTGAAGACATGCCTACCCTTAATTTTAGCCCAGTACTTGACAATTTAATTTCTGCAGATGCTGAATTCAAGGCTAAAGCATGGGATGAAATTGAAGTAGTGGAAATAAGTACCTTGCCTTTACAGCCAGGTTTTGAAGAGGTAAAAGAAGCGGCAGAAGAAGCATCAGTTGAAACAGAACCCGCAGCCTAATCTCTTATAAAAAAGATTTAGGGTCAGCTCACCAATTTAGAGCTGACCCTTCTTTCATTATGGCAAGATAGTGAAGGTTCTTGAAAGTGAAATCATGCCTTCGGATGTTACGGTGCTAAATGGTTTGATAATCCTATATGTCCCAGGTCTTAATTTTTCTAAATTTATATGCTGCACGTATGTTTCGTATGGGGAAGTTTGTAGAGCAATAGCATTAAAAATCGCCTTGAATTCTTCTTCAGATGGAGGAACCCATTGATTTCCTTCCTGTCTTTGAAGTCCGTAACCTTCGCCATGAGAAATATGATTTGGCCCCCAATTTTCTAAGTATAAACTGAGGGTTTCGTCTTGTTTGTACTCAGATTTATTAATGGCCAGACTGGCGTTAACGGATTTAAAAGAAGTATAATACGGGATCATTAAAATATCCTTCTTCTGTTGCTTTTCATCATAGAGTTCCATTTTAAAAACTAATAATTTTCCATACTCATTTGGTACATTCACTTCTATCCTTCCTGCTTCATCAAACCATTTCTCTTCTAAAACTGAAATAACTTCCCTTTTGTGACTATGTTCAGAGAGCTCTAGTTTGATTTTATGATTTTGAGGAAGCTCTGGTAAATAATAATAAACAGTCCCACCAGGTTCAACTTCATTATAATTGTCTGTAACAGGACCAAAACCTTCTATATCTTGTTTATTAAAATAACCCTCATTTGGTTTAAGCTGCAGTTCCCCATCACGTACCCAGCGTGTTTTTGAACGAATGAATGTGAAAAAGTCTTTTAAAATGGGTTCTTGATATTCCCCGATAAACGAAGTAACTTCAGCATTACCGGGGTCAATGGGATTATCAGTATGTTCCGGCTTGCCTGGATTCCCTGGATTACTTGAACTACTAGGATTAGCCTGAAGAACTTGTTCATCCCCAATGATCGACTCCGACAAAACTGCCCCTATAAATAAAGCCAAAACCACAGAAACCATCGTAAAAACTTTAACTTTCAATCTTTTATTCCCTCCTAAATCCTGTCTGTTAAAAACAGACGGATTTAGTACAATGAAGTTACTTTTGAAATGTAAATGAGGTCCAAAGACTTATTGAACGAATAAAACAACAACGATGGTTACAGTTATTAAAATTGAAAACAAAAATCTCAAACTCATACCCCCTAATGCTTCTAAAAATTACAGTCGGATGGATTTCGATTAGGTACATAGATCTAGAGTACTATCACGGAAGAAAATGATTAATACAACAGGAATTCTACAAAATTCGACTTACTTAGTGAAAATGAACTATCCCTTTGGTATAATTAGGATATATGAATAGTAAAATGGTAATCTTTCAAATATAAACCAATCATAAAAAAGATAGATGAATAGAGCTAATAGCATCTAAGGGAGTAGGGGCATTTTGATCAGACAGAAAAAGTTTTTCATTAGGTATTTATTTTTTGTATTTTTTTTACTAGGATTCTTTTTATTTAATAATCAGGTAAATGCAAATGAATTACGTTATGTTCAAGTCATTCAAGACACAATACTTTATGATGATATTAACGGAAAACAGGTAGTAGTCGGGAAACTTGTAAAAGATGAAGTTTTTATAATAGTCTCTGAAGATGAAAGTTATTATTATATTAAGTTTGGAAATCATACGGCTTATTTTTTTAAGACTGATGGCGTAGAAACCGATGTAGGGCTTACAAACCATGAGATTCAGCCAAATAGTAATACGGTGATTATTACTCAGCGTCCTGTGACAGTATTTCAGAATATCGGAGATGCAGGGGGTTTTGCATTAATAGGGAGAAATATGCGCTATCCTATAATTGAAAAAGTCGGAGATTACTATCGTGTTCACATTGGGGGACGTCTCGGTTATATTTCAGCAAAACCTAATTTTGTTAAACCAGACCCTGGGATTCCCGTTTTAATGTATCATCATATGGTCGAAAATAAGGATTTGCATCTGTGGACCGGTAATCAAATGGTTATCGCAGTTGAACAATTTCAAGAACAGGTAGAATACTTAGCAAAGCACGGATATCGGACAATCGGATTATCAGAGCTTGAGGATTATTTGAATAACGAAGCCAATCTAACAGGAAATACAGTCGTTCTGACCTTTGACGATGGCTATTTATCGGTTTATCAATACGCGGTTCCTATCTTAAGAGAGCATGGATTTCATGCGGTTAACTTTGCCATCGGTATTCGTATTCGCCAGGCTGCCGAACCGTGGGATCCTGCCTACTTGCAGTATATGGGCTTAAAAGAAATGAATGAAGCTGGCGATATCCTTGAGCACCAGCACCATACCTACATGATGCATTTGCGGGTAAAGGAGACCAATAATCCATATATGATTGAGTTTGAAGAAAGTGCGATTATCGCTGACTTAGAACTTGGGAAAATCCAGATTAACAAATCGGCGGCTGTCAATGACGTTAGTGAAGTCAAATACTTAGCCTACCCTTGGGGACAGTATGATGATGAGGCTATTTCGGCTAGTCTTACTTCCGGGATTTCAATGGCTTTTACTACGGAACCAGGCTATGTTCAATTAGGAATGGAGAAAATGAAGCTTCCTCGGCAAGGGATTGCACAGAGTCATCCATTCCATTATTTCATCAAAAAGATCGAGGGTACGTTTTAAAGGAATAACCTGCTTGATGTGGGTTATTTCTTTTTTTAGTTTAAAAGATTTGTAACTTTTTCAATGTGAAATCGTCAAACAATATGTGATTTTCGGGAGCGTGCAGCCTAACAAAACAAAAAGAAACTCGCCTCTAAGAGAAGCAAGTTTCCTTTTGGCCAAACAACCCAGACTCATCGCTCTTTCGTATTATCATTTAAAACAAAACAGGTTTTACATATTTATTGTACCAGTGGGAGGAGGATAATACAAGTTAAATATGCAAGAGTTTCACAGTAAGGGACATATTTCTTTACATGGTAAATTATATCTTTATAGTTAAAAAATTCAGGAAAAAAGTTGGATATAAAAATGCTGTCGAAAGGGTTCCTTTCCTGTCGAAATCAGTTATAATTTAGTAGTATCCAAAATTAGGAATTTGGGAGTTTAAAAGAAAAAAGGGGCGGAATACAACAATGAGAAAGACTCAAAAACTAGTAATCCTGTTCTTGTGTGCTCTCTTAATGGCAGTTCCATTAAGTACGGCCGCAGGAGCACAGTCGCTGCAACTGTCGCCTGGTGTCAAACATTCTCAAGAGAAGAAGGTAGTATCTGGGAATGATCAGTTTTTTAACGTTTTGGAGGTAGATTTAACAAATCCTTATACTCAGTTAAAGGTTGGGATTCCAAACCCGTTGAATTCCTTGCAAACCGTTACATCTTTAGCTAAAAGAGATACTCAGATTCAGCATCATGTGGTTGGGGCTGTTAATGCTTCTTTTTTCCACAGCGATACACAATTACCCGCGTACCTGTTAGCAGTAGATAATGAGATTGTTAACTTAGGAGCTGTATCTTCAAGCTATACAGATTATATGTATAAACCCGCAGCTTTTGGAATTAATCAAGACGGAATCGCGCAAATTGGTACATACAACTTGAATATTCAAATTTCTCACCATGGAAAAACATATCCGATTACAGGATTAAATCGTGAACGAAACACGAATGAAAGTATTCTTTTTACAAAAGCATATTCTTACGACCATACTAGAACCAATCCGTATGGGCTGGAGATTGTTGTGAGAAACTTAGAACAATCGATTGATCATAATCTTCCATTTGGTCAGTCTGTTAAAGGTAAAGTTACCAGTATTCGTCCTTATGGCCAATATACGAGTGCAACGATTCCTGAAGATGGATATGTGATCTCCGCTCAAGGAACTGCGGTTGACGCCATTCGCGACTTAGCTATTGGAGACGAAATCAGCATAAGTATAGATGTCGAGGATAAGTGGAAGAATTCCGATTTTATGCTTGCAAGCGGACCATTGTTAGTTCAAAACGGTCAGGTCAATATGACGATTGATCCAACTAGTCCAAGAGTAACTCAAAGAAATCCTCATACTGCTGTTGCCGTTTCAAATAACGGTCAAAAAGTGTTTTTGGTAACAGTGGATGGACGGCAAGCTGGACATAGTGCAGGTATGACCTTAACTGAATTTGCTCAATACTTGGTCAGTTTAGGTGCTGAGTATGCCTTGAACTTAGACGGTGGCGGCTCAACTGCCATGGTAACAAGAAAGTATGGACAGACATACCCAACCCTTGTTAACAAACCGTCAGATGGGACCGAGAGAAGGGTATCAGCTATCCTAGAAGCCATCAGTACAGCTCCTTATGGTCAGGCACATACAATTAAGGCTTCTCAAGCTCAACCTGGATTGCTGGCTGTAGGTGCTTCAGTCAATATAAACATTGATTATATGCTAGACCAATATTTTAATAACCTTACCACTTATAATCTAGCTGATGTGAAATACACGGTTTCTAATGGAATTGGTCATATGGAAGGAAACACGTTTATTGCAGATCAGCCCGGAAAAGGCACTGTTACAGTGAGCTATCAAAATGCAACTGCATCAGTTCCGGTAGAAGTAGTATCTGAAGTGGGAACTCTTGGGGTTAATCCGTCTCAAATTACGATTGGTACTGGTCAGACACAACGTCTAAAACCAACTGCCACTACTTCAACCAATCAGCCATTGATTTTTAACGATGCATCCGTATCATGGTCTGTACAAGGAAATATTGGTACAATCGATCAATCCGGAAACTTTACAGCAAGTACAACAGCTGGTACTGGCTCTGTTACTGCAACATATGGAACCAAGTCAGTTGTGATACCAGTAAAAGTCGTGAATGGAGCTATTCTTCCGCATGACTTTGAATCGGTAACAGGAATGACAGCTGATAAAATCCGTGCGACAGCAAGTGTGGCCGTTGAACAAAATCTAACTGCTAAAGTCGGATCAAAGGCGATTCGATTGGATTATGATTTCAGAAATACAGGTGCAGATACTTCCGCTGCTTACTTAAACCTGACAAATTCACTGCAAATCTCAGGCCAGCCTTCTTATGTAGGGGTTTGGGTATACGGTGATGGCAAGAATCACTGGTTAAGAGGTCTTGTTACAGATGTAGCAGGTAAAGAATATCGCCTTGATTTTACCCAAGATAACGGGCTGAACTGGTATGGATGGAAGTTTGTAACCGCACCAATTCCTTCTGCCATTCAAGGACCAATCCAAGTGAAACAGCTGTATGTAGCTGAAACCTCTCAAGCAGAGAAGAACAAGGGAAGCATTTACTTTGATGGATTACAGGTATTCAAAACCGCGGGACAGGTCGAATACTTTAAGCCAAGCTCTGATGCAAAGGCAGTAGCTGCTAACAAAGACTGGACGGTTCAATTTAACACAGCAATGGATACAAAGACATTAAATAAAGCAACCGTTTATGTCCAAGATCAGTACGG
Source organism: Bacillus oleivorans (assembly GCF_900207585.1). GTDB lineage: Bacteria > Bacillota > Bacilli > Bacillales > JC228 > Bacillus_BF > Bacillus_BF oleivorans. Next base: position 750,740 of record NZ_OAOP01000001.1, read on the forward strand.
AAACCGTGCTAATGTTACAGTCCAGCCTCAGGCTGACGGAAAAAGTGTAAAAGTCTTAGCACCAACTGGCGGATACACATCAGGAAAGACTTATCAATTGGTCGTAACCAAATACACCTTATCCAGCAAAGGCGTTCCAATGAAGAATGAATATACGATGCAGTTTAAGATTAACTAATATTTTTGGAGCCACTTCTCCTTGATGAACTGCACCCCAATTGTTAGACACACAACTAACAATTGGAGGTGCAGTTTTTATATGTCTAAATTTAACATAGAGGAAAAAATAGAAGCAGTT